>JBGUUF010000468.1:0-3725 GCA_045133435.1 Acutalibacteraceae bacterium | reverse complement strand
ACAAACGCAAACGCAACGCAGAGGAGCAATATCAATGCCTTGACGCCGTTTATCTTCACTTTTTTGAAAAACAGATGAAGTAAAAATCCGGCAAGAAAACCTCCGGCTATGCCAAACAGAATGGAGGTCGGTATGCGAACCAGCGAGGCAGCGTCGAACGAAGCGCCTGCCGCAACTTTAGAGAACGACGTGAACAATACGATAACGAATACGTCATCAGCCGACGCTCCGGCAAGAATCATTTGCGGAATCCCCTTTTTGATACCGTAGCCCTCGTCCATAATTTTAAGCATATGCGGCACAATCACGGCAGGCGATACCGCTGCAACCACGGTTCCAAGCAGGAGCGAATCAATGATGGATAAGCCAAGTATCAGCTGCGCGAAGATGAGCATTCCGATAATTTCAAAAATCGCGGGAATAAAACACATCAATATTGCCGGCCTGCCGACTTTTTTCAAATCGTCGATTTTCAAATTGAGTCCTGCCCGAATAAGAATAATAATCAGCGCGATTCGGCGCAACTCGGCGGAAATATGCAGCACGGACGGATCGATTAGATTAAGGCAATACGGTCCGAAAATAACACCGACAATGAGCATACCGGCAAGCGGCGGCAGTTTGATTTTTCCGAACAGCCAACCGACAGCCATACCACAGGCAAGAATTAACGCAAAACTTAATAACATAAAAACAACTCCTTTTCCGGGAGCAACAAAAAAGCTGATGCCCCCGTATGTAATCACATACAGACGTCATCAGCAAAAATGCGGTTTAGGTTTCCCAAGGGAGAACATCATTCCCTGCCATTATTATATCAGGCTCACGTTGAATTGTCAATAAAAATTCTGATTTTACGAAATAGCAAGAGAAGGTAGCGCGCATGAAGCTTATTCCGCTAAACAAGCAAAGCAAAAAAGAACAGAAGAAATATCATGCCCGCAGCCGCCGGGATTGGAACGGCTTAAAGCCGGCCACAAGAGCGGTTAAGAGCAAAAAAGTGTATGACAGAAAGAAACTGCGTAAACCCGAAATAGATTAACGGGTGCAGAATTGTAAGAAATATATCAGACGGGAGAACGTCAAATGAAATTCTATATGCCGACAAAGGTTTACAATGAGCTTGACTGCGTGACAAAGCACGGCGCAGAGCTTTCCGCGCTCGGAACAAAAGCGCTGATTGTCACCGGGCGCAGCTCGTCAAAGAAAAACGGCTCACTCGACGACGTTATCACGGCACTTGAAACGCACAGGGTTCCTTTTGCTGTTTTCAGCGAGGTTGAGGAAAATCCATCGGTTGAAACGGTGATGAAAGCGCGTGATTTGGGACTATCCTCCGGCGCGGATTTTGTCATCGGAATCGGAGGCGGATCACCGCTCGACGCGGCAAAGGCGATTGCCGTCATGCTGAAAAACCCCGATAAAGATTGGCGCTATCTCTATGAAAACGCCAACGCTAAAGCCCTGCCGATTGCGGCGGTTCCCACCACCTGCGGCACCGGCTCAGAGGTGACGGGCGTTGCCGTGCTGACGCGCCACGATTTGAAAACAAAGGTCTCCATGACGCACCGCATTTTTCCGACGATCGCGCTGGTTGACGGAAAGTATATTTTGAAAGCACCGCACCGCATTATTGTCAACACCGCGATTGACGCGCTGTCGCACCTGATTGAAAGCGTCATCAACACTCTCGCGGACAAATACAGCGATATGGTCGCGTTTGCCGGACTGAACGCATGGCGTGAATGCAAGCCGTTTATTGAGAGCAAAACGACATTGACCGTTGAAGCCGCGCAAAAGCTGATGCACGCGTCCACGCTCGCCGGAATGTCCATCGCGCAGGTCGGCACCACCATTCCGCATGCGCTGAGCTATATGCTGACCTATCAGGGCAATGTTCCGCACGGAATCGCCGTCGGCATTTTTCAGGCGAATTATCTCTCCTTTGCCGAGGGAAGCAGAAAAGCCGCTGTTCTTCAAGCGGCAGGTTTTGCAAGTATTGATGAACTGAAAGGATTTATCCGAACGCTTGCGCCGGTTTCCGTTGATAAAGCGCTGCTCGAAAAATCCGCGCAAGCGGTGTTAAATAACCCTGTCAAGCTACGGCTGTGTCCTTACCCGATTGATAACAATGTAATGGCGAAGCTGATTAAAATTTGAAGCGTGTTCATTCATAAAAATAGTGTCGTTTGTGAGGCAGCGCACCAATTCGTAAATTTCCTCTAACTTTTCGGTTTCGGTGGATTCGGTGTAGAGTCCCTTTTCCATCGCTCGGTACAGCGGCGTACCGGGCACGACGGTCAGCATAGAGGTGTTGACCATCGTGGGGTGCAGACCGTCATAAAGCTTGCGAATTTCATCATCATTCCTCCCGGTTACAAGTTGCTTTTCCTGCTGCGGATAGCGGCGTAGATGTCCATATCGCCGTGGCGTATCTCCCTGTCGAGCGCGGCGATGATTTTGTCCTTCCTCTGCAAGAAGTCAGTGCCTGTCAGGTTTACGCCTGTAATGGTATGGTGCGTGATGAAAGAGCAGTCGCAGGTCAGGTTCTCCACAAAGAGCTTTAGTTCTTCGAGCATTTCTTTCTCGGACAGCGGAGAGAATTCTCCGCGCTGTGCTTCATCAAGCAGTGGCGTTCCCGGGAACAAGGTAAGACCGCCTGTGCCGACGAGCATGGGCTTGCATTGGCTGAAAATGATTGCCGAATTAATCGCGTGGTCGCGGCTGTGCTCTCTGCCTGCCGTGCCGTTGAGGAAGGTCATCCAGAAGTCGATACCTGCTTCGTGCAGCTTGTTGCACTGCTCGATAATGTCCGAGGCGTGGTAGCCCTTGTTGATACGGTCGAGCGTAGGGTCATCGCCGCTCTCAACACCGAGGGAGATTTCTTTTACGCCGAGTTCGCGCATTTTCTTTAATTCCCCGACCGTCTTGTTGCGAATATCGGTGACGCGTGTCGCGGCGTAGATATACTCCATCTTCGGCAGATATTTATTTATCATCACGAGAATCGGCTCTAACTTCTCAAACGACAACGCAAGCGGATTGGCGCTCAACAGCTGGATTGTCGTAGCGTTCGGAGCAATGGAAGCTATCTCCTGCAAGTCTTCCTCAATCCACTCCATCGGTGACATTTTGAAAGGCACGTCGCGGTACATGGTGCAGAACTTGCATTTGTTGTGTGTGCAGCCCTGTGTGATTTCCAACAACGGAAATGTGGGCCAATACGGATTACGGTAAACGGTTCCTGTAAAATGCATAATCATCATCCTTTCAAATCTTTAACTGTATTATATCCCTTAACATTGACAATTTCTACTTACAGAACTATAATTATGACAGGTTATATTACAGAATTAAGTTTTTGTAAGAAAAGAGGATAAAATGGCTGAGATTACAAAGTTATGGATAGCGGACAAAATGAAGGATTTGATGAAGCAGAAGCCGATTGACAAAATCCGCGTGACGGAAATTTGCAAGGCGGCTGAGATTGAACGCCCGACCTTCTACTACCATTTTAAGGATAAGTATGATTTAGTCGCTTGGATATTCTTCCAATCGGCAAACCAAACGGATGTGGTATCGCTTGAATCGGCGGCAGCCGGTATGAAACGGATGAAACAGGATTTCCTGTTCTACAAGCGCGCGTATGAGGATTCCTCCCAAAACGCGCTGTGGGCGTATATGCTTGAATACTTTGTAAAACGCTATGAGAAAATCGCAAAAGA
>JBGUUF010000467.1:0-2115 GCA_045133435.1 Acutalibacteraceae bacterium | reverse complement strand
CCGTGATGGCGGGCGAAAAAAATTCGCGGGCGAAGCTGAATCGACTGCATACTACGGCGAGTGTGACACCGACTGCACAGCCCAGCGCAAATCCGGCGGTTATCCTGCCAAGTGAGCTTACGGAATACAGCCAAAATTCGGGTGTTTGAGCCAGTTCAATGAGCCTTTGCAGAGCTGTAAGTGGTGAAACTATCAGCAGCTCCATATTCACAATTACGCAGACAAGCTGCCACAGCACCAGCCATAGTGCTGCGACAGCCGTCTTTATCGCAATTCTTTTTAATCTGTTCGATTTTTTTGTTTTAGTTGTTTTATTAACCGAGATAGTAGAATGCGTCATCCGGAATAGCTCCTCCGATAGATGTGGGGTCTGCGTCAAACAGGACCTGAATGAAAGCGGAAACTGCGGACTTCATTTCCTCGCCGGTCTTGCAGACGATATTACAGTTCGGGATAGCCTGCTTTGCGAGAGTTTCGTTTGCGATAACGCCAAGCTCAACGACCTGTGTAACTGTGTTGTCAAGGTCATTTACAGCAGCGTCAGAGGATGCTGCGAAGTCGTTGAGGAAGGTCTTGAATGCGCCTTCGTTCTCCTCGAGCCAATCTGTGCGAACGACGACAACGCCCTGTGCGACCTCTGTGTCGGAAACCTTGCTCCACTCAGCCTGAAGGTCGGTCATTGTGAACTCGATGCCTGCCTTGGTGAGCTGATTCTTGACAGCGGTGCACTTGGGTTCGGGCAGCATGATCGTGGAGATGTCACCGCTTACGATCTTAGCAGCGAGTTCGTCGGGGGAATACTGGTAGTTTACCTTTGTGTCGGTGAGATTGTTCTTAGCGATAAGGTAATTGATGATATATTCGGGGTTTGAGCCTTGTACTGTGGAGGGTGCCTCAAGTGTCTTGTCTGCGAGGTCTGCCACAGAGCTGACTGTGCCGGAGGTGTCGATCATATAGAGTACGCCGAGTGTGCTGACTGCTGTGACCTTGACGTTGCCGTTAGTCACCTTGTAGAGCTTTGCAGCGAGGTTTGTGGGAATGCATGCAACATCCAGCTTTTTTGAAGAGAGCATTGCGACTATCTCAGTCGGCTCGTTTACATACGTTGTGTTGTAGGTGTTGACATATTCGCTTGAATCGTCAGAATAAGCGTCAGCGAAGGTCGTCTTTTCTGTAGCGAGCTTTGCCATAGAAACGCCTGTCGGTCCGTAGAGAGCGCCGACGTTGACCTCAGTGCTGACCTGCTTGGTTTCATTGGAAGCCACGGATGAAGTGTCGTCTGATTTGGATGAAGAGCAGGCCGCCATTGATACGACCATTGCGAGCGACAGGAATGCCGCTGTAATTTTGCTGAGAGTTTTCATGGGGTATAAGTCCTTTCTTATTAAGAAAAATTGTTTATCAAAAATCTCGGGAATGTCTTCCCGAAATTTTGTAAATACTGTAAATGCCGAGGTTTCAGCGCCCCTGCAATTTAGCGATGTCGGTGATGACGATGGTCTTGCCGTTGTGAGAGATGATGCCCTCATCCTGCAGCGCGTCCATAGCGCGGTATAGCGAAGCGCGTGATACATTCAGCTTGCTGGCAAGCTCCACACAGCTTTTTATGCGCACCAAAAATTTTCCGTTTTCGCAATAAAATTCGTTGAGCAGGAAATTGACCAGCTTTTGATTTGAGCCGCCGCATGAGAGTGAGCGGATTTTCTGATTAAGAAATTCAATGCGACCGCAGAAAAACTTGAAGCAGTTGGCGGCTATCTCGGGATAATCTCGCATGAATTCGGCTGTCGGACAGGTGGGAACGAAGAGTATGAGACATCGCCCCGCCGCGGCTATGACCGAGATCGGCTGACGTTCCTCGCTGCCGGCTAATGCGGCGATGTCAAACGGCTCACATTCGCTCACGACATTCATAAGGAATGAATTGTCCGAGCGGTCGCCCGAAAAAATCTTAACGGAACCCGATATTATTATTCCGTAAGCCGAGCGCCTTAATTCAGCGGGAATGACCTCGCCCGAGTCAAAATCGCAGGCATACGCGCCGATATTTTCCAGATAGTGGTTTACTTTTGCCTCATCGCAGAATTTAAAAAGGCTGCACTGCATAGCCTTGCT
>JBGUUF010000466.1:0-8608 GCA_045133435.1 Acutalibacteraceae bacterium | reverse complement strand
TGAAACCGCTCACAGGCTGCTGGATGAATTCGGCTCGATAAGCAGAGTGTTTGACGCATCTGTCTCAGAGCTTGCCAAAGTGGAGGGCGTGGGCGAGCACACAGCCGCGCTCATTGCGATGATGCCCGGAATTTTCGCGCGATACAGGGAAAATAAGCTGGACAATGCCAAGGTGTGCGGTGCGGCAAAGCTGGCGGATTTCGCGGCAGGGTGCTTTGATGAGATCAGCGACAGCCGTTTTCTGCTGATTTGCGTTGACAACACCGAAACCATGCTGAATTACCATTTTATTTCGGAATACAATGCGGAGAGATTGGCGGAAACTTTGTGTGAAATGATAAAAATATTGGTTGGAACGAAATCCACGGCGGCTGTTATCGCGCATAATCACATCAGCGGAAGTGCCGTGCCTTCGAGAATGGATTTGAAAAACACGCTCACGATAGCCGATACATTTAAGACATTGGGAATAAAGCTTCTGGATAATGTGATAGTGAGCGCTGACGGAAAATACACATCGATGCACGCAAATTCCAAGAAATACGGCGTGTATCTTAATCCCGTGTAATCAATTGATTTTGCATATGCGGAAACGGAGGATTCAGATATGGAAAGATTCAAGCTTCATTCGGATTACAAACCGACAGGCGACCAGCCCGAGGCTATTGCAAAGCTCGTGGACGGGCTGAAAAAGGGCTATCGCGAACAGTCGCTGCTCGGCGTAACAGGCAGCGGCAAGACTTTCACGATGGCGAATGTTATCGCGCAGATGAACAAGCCTACCCTCGTTCTGGCTCACAACAAGGTGCTTGCGGCACAGCTCTGCAACGAGTTCCGTGAATTCTTCCCCGAAAATGCGGTTGAATTTTTCGTCAGCTACTACGATTACTATCAGCCTGAATCTTACATCCCCACGACCGACACATATATTGAAAAGGATTCGGCGGTCAATGACGAAATCGACCGTCTGCGCCACTCCGCGACCTCCGCATTGTCCGAACGGCGCGATATAATCATCGTGGCGAGCGTGTCCTGTATTTACAGCATGGGCGACCCTATTGACTACCGCAACATGGTGCTGTCGCTTCGCCCCGGCATGGAAAAAAGCCGCGACGACGTGCTGAAAAAGCTGACCGAAATTCAGTACAGCCGCAACGACATCGAATTTGCCCGCAATACCTTCCGAGTGCGCGGCGACGTGGTGGAGGTATTCACATCATACTCCAAGGAGACTGTCATACGCATCGAATTTTTCGGCGACGAGATCGACCGAATTTCCGAGATAAATTACGTCACAGGCGAGTTGAAAGCGGTGCTCAATCACATCGCGATCTACCCCGCGTCGCATTACATCGTGCCTGAACAGAAAATGGGCAGGGCGATGGACGCGATTCAGGAGGAGCTTGCCGAGCGAATACAATATTTCAAGGAAAACAACAAGCTTATCGAGGCACAGCGCATTGAACAGCGCGTGAAATACGACATGGAAATGCTCATGGAGTGCGGCTTCTGCCCTGGCATCGAGAATTATTCCCGTGTGCTGTCGGGACGTGAGCCTGGCACACCGCCGTTTACGCTGATAAATTATTTTCCGAAGGATTTTCTGCTGTTCGTGGACGAATCCCACGTCAGCCTGCCGCAGGTTCGCGCGATGTATGCAGGCGACCACGCGCGTAAGAAAAATCTTATTGATTACGGCTTCCGACTGCCGTCAGCATACGACAACCGCCCGCTGCAATTTGATGAATTTTACTCGCTCGTCAATCAGGCAATATATATCAGCGCGACCCCCGGCCCGTTTGAGAAAGAGCACAGCGAGCAGATAGTTGAGCAGGTCATCCGCCCCACGGGATTGGTTGACCCCGAGATCTCGGTGCGTCCGACCGAGGGACAGATCGACGATTTGATTTCTGAGATCAACACCCGCGCGGAAAAGGGATTCCGCACACTGGTCACTACCCTCACTAAGAAAATGGCGGAGGACTTGACCGAATACATGGAATCGCTCGGAATGCGGGTGCGCTACCTCCACCATGACATCGACACGGTGGAGCGTATGGAGATAATCCGCGACCTGCGACTGGGCGAATTCGACACGCTGGTGGGTATCAATCTGCTGCGTGAGGGTCTTGACATCCCCGAAGTATCACTGGTTGCGATACTCGATGCAGACAAGGAGGGTTTCCTGCGAAGCGAAACCTCGCTCATTCAGACCATCGGACGTGCCGCGCGAAATGCCGAGGGCATGGTAATTCTCTATGCCGACAGCGTTACGCCGTCGATGGAACGCGCTATCACCGAGACTGAGCGCCGCCGCGCAATTCAGATGAAATACAACGAGGAACACGGAATTGTTCCTAAGACTATCATTAAAAAAGTTTCGGATATTATCGAGATCACTCAACGCGACGAGGACGGCAAGGTCAAGAAAAACGGCAAGCGTCTGACCAAATCCGAGCGCGACCACCTTGTAAACGAGCTTACCAAGCAGATGAAGCAGGCGGCGAAGCTGCTCGACTTCGAGCAGGCGGCATATCTCCGCGACCGCATCAAGGAGCTTACGGGGGACAACACTAAAAAATAATTTTTACTTTGACGAGCAAAACCGAAAAACTCAATAAGGAATAATTATAATTATGCCGAATTATATCAAAGCGATCTATATTAAATCAAACCCGCCGTGCGGCTCGTATCTGTCGGAACTGCCTGTGGTGCGGAATTTGCGGCGCATCGGGGAGCTGCGGCTGAATTCCGACGTGACATTTCTCGTAGGGGAGAACGGCACGGGAAAATCCACGCTGCTTGAAGCGATTGCCATGTCAATGGGGTTCAATGCCGAGGGCGGCACGCGGAATTTCAATTTTTCCACCGCCGAAACCACCTCTGAACTGCACGAATTGATAACCGTGGTCAAGGGCGTGCGACCGCGTGACGGATTTTTCCTGCGCGCCGAGAGCTTTTATAATGTGGCTTCCTACATCGACAAGGCAGACAGTGAGCCGTCTTTTAGCCGACCTTTGATCGACAGCTACGGCGGCGTGTCGCTGCATTGTCAGTCACACGGCGAGAGCTTCCTCGCGCTGGTAAAAAATCGCTTCGGCGGCGACGGAATTTATCTGTTGGACGAGCCTGAGGCGGCACTCTCTCCGTCGCGGCAGATGACGCTCATGGTGCTGATGAATGAGCTGGTCAAGCACAATTCGCAGTTCATCATAGCCACCCACTCGCCGATCCTCATGGCATTCCCGAACGCGCAGGTCATCGAGCTGACGGATGAAGGCATTAATTCTGTGCCGTACAAGCAAACCGAGCATTACAGGCTCACCAAGCGGTTTCTGGACAACCCCGAAAAAATGCTCGAATATCTTTTTGAATGATCCACTTAAACAGGTGTTTATTATGATACATTACAACAAATTAGTTCGGGATAAAATTCCCGAAATCATCCGTGCCCAGGGCGAAGAACCAGTTGTCCGTGCTATGGATGACGCGGAGTATATTGCGGCGCTTGAAGCTAAATTGACCGAGGAGTGCGGCGAGTATCTTGAGAGTAAGCAGTCCGAGGAGCTTGCCGATATTCTGGAGGTGATTTATGCTTTAGCAAAGGCGCGCGGCTGTATTGCGGAGGAATTGACGGAAATTTATCGGCGCAAGCATGCTGAACGCGGCGGCTTTGAGCGGAAGATTTTCCTTATCGGCAAGGAATGAAAATAAACAGAGGAGGAACGATATGGCTATCGACAAAATTATAGTAAAGGGCGCACAGGAGAACAATCTGAAAAACATCAATGTGGAATTCCCGCGCGATAAAATGGTGGTATTTACCGGACTTTCAGGCTCGGGCAAAAGCTCGCTTGCCTTCGATACGATATTCGCCGAGGGTCAGCGCAGATATATGGAGTCGCTCTCGTCCTATGCGCGAATGTTCATGGGGCAGATGAGCAAGCCGGAGGTGGATTCTATCGAGGGACTTTCTCCCGCTATTTCCATCGACCAGAAAACCACCTCCAAAAACCCCCGTTCGACGGTGGGTACAGTCACCGAGATTTACGACTACCTGCGACTGCTCTACGCTCACATCGGCATCCCGCACTGCCCGATATGCGGTCGCGAGATCCAGCAGCAGACTATCGACCAGATAGTTGACCGCGTGCTTGAAATGGAGCAGGGTACTAAAATTCAAATACTCGCGCCGATAATCAAGGCGAAGAAGGGCACTCATGCCAAGGAGCTTGACAGCGTGCGAAAATCGGGTTTCGTGCGCGTGCGTATCGACGGCAATATTTATGATTTGTCGGAGGAAATCAAGCTCGAAAAGAACATCCGCCACAACATCGAGGTGGTGATCGACCGCCTTGTTATCAAACCCGAAATTCGCAGCCGTTTGGCGGATTCTATCGAAACCGCCTCAAACCTCACGGGCGGCGTGTCGATAGTCAGCGTGGTGGGGGGAGAGGACATTCTCTTTTCGCAGAATTACGCCTGCCCCGAGCACGGTGTCAGCGTGGAGGAGCTTACGCCCCGCATGTTCTCCTTCAACAGTCCGCAGGGCGCGTGTGAGCACTGCACGGGTCTGGGCATATTTATGAAGGTCAACCCCGATTTGGTGATCCCCGATAAGTCGCTGTCGCTCCGCAAGGGGGCTATCAGGGCGTCGGGATGGTATTCCACCGACGAAAATTCCTTTGCCATGATGTATTTCAAAGGCTTGGGCAAGGTTTACGGCTTTACGCTCGACACGCCTATCAAGAAATTCAGCGACGAGGCATTGAATGCGCTGCTCTACGGCTCGGGAGATACCGAAATCGAATTCATCCGCATGAGCACGATGGGCAAGAGCAAATTCAACGCGAAATTTGAGGGAATTATCCCCAACTTGGAGCGCCGTTACAAGGAAACGCAGAGCTCGTGGGCGAAGAACGACATCGAACCGCTCATGTCCGAGGTCCCCTGCGATTTCTGCCACGGCGACAGGCTCAAGCCCGAGATCCTTTCGGTCACGGTGGGCGGCTTGAATATAGCCGAATTCTGCAAGCTGTCGGTGACGGAGGCGCTCGAATTTATTGATAACCTCAAGCTTACCGAGCACGAGCACTTTATTGCCGACCGCATATTCAAGGAAATTCGCACCCGCCTCGGCTTCCTCAACAGCGTGGGTCTGGAATATCTCACACTCTCCCGTTCGTCGGGAACGCTGTCGGGCGGCGAGAGCCAGCGAATCCGCCTTGCAACGCAGATCGGCTCATATCTCACGGGCGTGCTCTATATTTTGGACGAGCCGAGCATCGGTCTGCATCAGCGCGACAATGACAAGCTGCTAGCGACCTTGCAAAAGCTGCGCGACTTGGGCAACACCTTGGTCGTTGTCGAACACGACGAGGATACTATCCGCGCGGCTGATTACGTCATTGACATCGGCCCCGGCGCAGGCGTACATGGCGGCGAGGTCGTATTTGCGGGCGAGGTCAAGGACCTGCTCAAATGCGAAGATTCAATTACAGGGCAATATCTCAGCGGTGCGCGCAGGATTCCTGTGCCGACTGAGCGGCGCAAGGGCAACGGCAATTGGCTCAAAATCGTGGGTGCGGCGGAGAACAATTTGAAAAATATCGACGTTTCCATACCGCTCGGCACGTTCACCTGCGTCACAGGTGTGTCGGGTTCGGGCAAAAGCTCGCTGGTCAACGAAATTTTATACAAGCGTCTCGCCTGCGACCTGAACCGCGCGAGAATTATATGGGGTAAGCACGAGCGCATCGAGGGATTGGAGAATCTCGACAAGATCGTTGAGATAAGCCAGTCGCCGATAGGTCGCACCCCTCGCTCAAATCCCGCGACATACACGGGCGTATTCACCGAAATTCGCGACCTTTTTGCCTCTCTGCAGGAGTCAAAGCTGCGCGGCTTTGACGCGGGGAGATTTTCCTTCAACAAAAAGGGCGGTCGCTGTGAAGCCTGCGAGGGCGACGGCATTATTCAGATAGAAATGCACTTCCTGCCCGACGTTTATGTGCCATGCGAGGTCTGCAAGGGCAAGCGTTACAACCGCGAAACGCTCGAAGTCAAGTACAAGGGCAAGAGCATCGCCGACGTGCTCGACATGACGGTTGAGGACGGTGTGGCATTCTTCGAGAATCAGCCCAAAATCGTCCGCAAGCTGAAAACGCTGTATGATGTGGGATTGGGTTACATCAAAATCGGACAGCCTGCGACTACACTTTCGGGCGGTGAGGCTCAGCGCGTCAAGCTGGCAACCGAGCTTTCTAAAAGGGCAACCGGCAGAACGATATTCGTGCTGGACGAGCCGACGACAGGCTTGCACACCGCCGATGTCCACAGACTTATCGAGGTGCTACAAAAGCTGGTCGAGGGCGGTAATACCGTGCTGGTCATCGAGCACAATTTGGATATAATCAAGACCGCCGATCATATCATAGATTTAGGTCCCGAGGGCGGCAATCGCGGCGGTACGATAGTCGCGACAGGCACGCCCGAGGAGGTTGCCGAGGTGCCGGAATCCTACACAGGCAGATACCTCAAGCCTATGCTGAACGCGCAAAACACATCGGAAGAATAATTTGCCAAAGGAGAAATTTTGCATGGCCGCACCACAGCAAAAAATTAATTATCAGCTTGAATGTGAGCGGGAGATCGCGCGCAATGCGGGGCGAATCCCGCGATTGCTGCTGCATAGCTGCTGTGCGCCGTGCAGCAGCTATGTGCTGGAATATCTCACGCAGTATTTCGACGTGACGATATTTTATTTCAATCCCAACATCACCCCCGCCGAGGAATATCGCAAACGCGTGAGCGAACAGCAGCGTTTGATCGCCGAGGCGGAATATCCACACCCCGTCTCATTCATCGAGGGGCGGTATGACTGCAATGAATTTTTTGAGATAGCGCGCGGGTTAGAGGATTTACCTGAGGGCGGGGAACGGTGCTTCAAATGCTACCGACTGCGATTGGAGGAAGCCGCAAAGGTTGCCGCCGAGGGGAATTATGATTACTTCACCACCACGCTGAGCGTCAGTCCATACAAAAATGCCGCCAAGCTGAACTCCATCGGCGTTGAAATGGGGGAGAGGTACGGCGTGAAATATCTGCGATCCGACTTCAAAAAGAAGAACGGCTACAAGCGTTCAATCGAGCTGTCGGCGCAGTACGGACTTTATCGGCAGAATTACTGCGGGTGCGTGTATTCGGCATTGGCGGCGCAGAGGAAAAATTCAGAGAATGTGCAAAAGGAGAGCGAATGAGATGAACATACAGATATTCGGCAAATCAAAATGCTTCGACACCAAGAAGGCCGAGCGTTATTTCAAGGAGCGCGGCATTAAGTACCAGTTTATCGACATAGTGAGATACGGCATGAGCAAGGGCGAATACAACAGCGTCAAGAATGCCGTGGGCGGGATGAAAAATCTAATTGACGAGAAATCTAAGGCTTATGAGGCTAATTACTGCGCCTATCTCGCCGATGAATCGGCTGTCGAGGAAAAATTGATGGAAGATCCCGCGATGTTCCGTACCCCGATAGTTCGTAACGGCAAAAAAGCCACTGTCGGATATTGCCCAGACGTGTGGAAAACATGGGAATAACATCAGAGTATAAAAATATGAAACCGTCCCGTACATCAAGCGATGTGCGAGACGGTTTTGTGTTTTCATATAGATAAATTTACATAGCACTGAGAAGGCTCAAAAGCAACATGAGTGCGACTGAGATCGCGTTTGTCATCATGTGGCATATCACCGAACCCCAGAAATTCTTGCAGAGATAGGAGCAGAGCGCAAATCCCACTGCCATAGGGATGTACGACAGGATCGAGAGGAATTCGTTTGCGTTGAAGGTGAGGTATACCGCGCCGTTTGCATCCACGCCGAAGAATGCGTACTGATAGACGTGCAGAAGCGCAAAGACGAATACGGAAATTATAAATCCGAGCGATTTGATGAAATAATTTTTGCTCACGGTGAGTGGGCGGCACATTCCCGCGCGGAAGATGGTTTCCTCCACGAACGGAGCGAAGAATACTGTCACCAGAATCATCTGAATCGGACTGTTGAGCAGCATTTCGTTGACCACCGTGTTGTTAGTTGTGGTTTCTGCGCTGCCGCGAATCATCATCAGAAGCATCTGCACGACCATGTTGCCTGCCATCGACAGGGCATAACAGGCGATCGGCGCCCAAATGTAAACCGCTTTGAATTCCTTGAAAAATGCCTTGAGATTTTCCCAGTAGAATCTGCCGAAGAAGAACAGCATAATTGCAATAGTAATGATCTGAAGCACGATATTAAGCTCGACCGTGCCGAAATTCGTGCCAAGATTGGTGTTGCACCACTGCATACCGAAGTTCAGCAGATTTGCGATAACAACCTGATATAAAAACAGCATGGCTACCGCTATAATCGCACCCTTGCCGTTGAGCACAGCTTCGCCGAGCCGTCTGTCGGGATGCTCGTGTGTTTTGTATAAGGATTTAAACATGCCTTTTAAAATCTCCTTTGAAAAATAATTTTAGGATTTGTTTTTATTTTCGGCTCTAAATTTGCCGATATTCTTTCCCATAAACCACACGGCGTGCAGCAGAAATACAATGCT
>JBGUUF010000465.1:0-7002 GCA_045133435.1 Acutalibacteraceae bacterium | reverse complement strand
CAAATTTTCCATGTCAGCCGACAGGATGTAGGGGGGATTTGACACAATGCAGTCGAATTTTTCACCGTTGGCAAATTCGGGCGGTTTCAGCACGTCGCCGAAGATTGCGGTCACGCGGTTTTCGTCGAATTCAGCGATATTCTGCCGCAGATAATTCATGGCGAGGTCGGATTTTTCCAGACAAATCACCTGTGAATCGGGAATCCTGCGGGCGAGCGATATGCCAATTGCGCCCGTACCTGCGCACAAGTCTAGGATTTTCGGACATGCAGTTCCTTTTAATGCCTTCTGTACCGCCTCGACGATAGTTAGCGTGTCCTCGCGAGGAACCAGCACGCCTTCACCCACATGCATTTCCATGCCGTCGAATTCCCACCGACCGAGGAGGTATTGCAGGGGAGTGGAGAGCCGTTTTTCAATCAATTCAAGATATTCGCGCGCCAAATTTTCCTCTGCAAGGTCGCTGCCGTGAATCGCAAGTTGGGCGCGACTGCCTATGCCGAACACCTTGTCGAGCAGGCACATTGCGTCAAAGGCAGGACTTTCCAGCCCTGCCTCCGTCAGTTTGTTTTTTCCGTGTCTGTATAATTCAGAAATTGTTTGGTTCATCAGACGATTTCTCCCTCGGAATTTTCGGGTATGACTGCCTTTATTGCGGCAATAGCACATTCTATCTGGTCATCGGATGGCTCAAATGTTGTGATGTGCTGCATCCACATGCCGGGCGCGGAGAGGATTCTGGTCAGCCAGTTGTCGTGCTTGCCGCAGAATCTGATTATCTCGTAGCCTATGCCCATTACCAACGGCAGACAGCAAAGGCGGATTATTGTGCGGAGCCAGACAGTTTCGACCTGTATACACAACCCCAGTACGATGCCGAGAATCAGCATTATAATAAGGAAGCTAGTGCCGCAACGGGGATGAAAACGCTTGAATTTGCGGACATTTTCAACGGTAAGCTCCTGCTTTGCTTCGTAGCAGAATATCGTCTTGTGCTCCGCGCCGTGGTATTCAAAAACTCTGTGCATTTCCTTCATGCGAGTGCAGAGGAATATGTAGAGTATGAACATGACGATTTTGAACACGCCCTCAAATATCGAGCGCAGGAGGATGTTGCCCTTGAGCACGGGCAGCAGCATTGCCAGTCCGGAATATATCGCCGACGGTGCGACGAAAAACAGCAGTATAGCAATGCCGAAGCCCAGCACCATCGCGATAGTCATGATGATGTTGAAGAGCTTTTCGCCGAAAATGTCGTTGAGCTTTTGTTCAAACGGGGTGAGTTCCTCCTCCTCGTCGGCTTCTCCCGCCAATTCAGCGGAGCGCATGAGCGTCTTGGAGCCGAGTGCCATTGAGTCGATGAAGCCGTAAATTCCGCGCAGCAGCGGCAGCTTGAATATTGAGGGGCGCTGGCTGACGGATTTGCATTCCACGTCCTCCACGATGATCTCGCCGTCGGGAGAGCGCACCGCCATTGCTGTCTTGAGAGGTCCGCGCATCATAATACCCTCAATGAGTGCCTGACCGCCTATTGATGTGTATTTGGGTTTAGTTTTGCTCATCTTCGTTTTCTTCCTTCTTTGGTTCGTTAGAGATATTTGCGTCCGCCGCATTGCCGATTTCCGCTATCGGGAGCGTGACAGTGACGTTCGTGCCGTCGCCCTCAACGCTGTCGATGTCGATCTCGCCGCCGTGCTTGCGAATAATTTCGTCCGCAACGGCAAGACCTATGCCGAAGCCGCCTTTTTCGTTGTTTGCCTTGTAAAAACGCTCCTTGATTTTCGGGAGTTGGTCGGCGGGAATGCCGCAGCCGTGGTCGCGGACACCTATTGTAATTTTTCCGTCGCTCACCGAGGTGTAGACGTAGATCTCGCCGCCCGATTCGCTGTATTTCATGGCGTTGTCGATGATTATTATTATGACCTGCTTGAGCTTGTCGCGGTCAGCCTTGACCGGAACAGCTTCCTCCGGCTCGTAGAATGTAAGCCGCTTGCCCTCTTTTTTGGCTTTTTCGGCGAACATAAACACAACGTCGTCGATCTCGGCTATTACGTCGAGCATCTGGAAATTCATCACCATTCGCCCGCTTTGCAGACGCGAGAAATCCAAAAGCTGATCCACCAATCCGCTCAGTCGCTGAGATTCGTTGATGATTACCTCCAAGCCGCGCTTTATTATCGGGTCTTCGAGCGAGGGGGTGAGCATTGTCTCGCTCCAACCCTTGATTGCCGTCAGAGGTGTGCGCAGTTCGTGCGATACTGATGAAATAAAGTCGTTTTTCGCCTTTTCGCTGAGTGCAAGCTGAGAAGCCATTGCGTTTATTGAGTCGGTCAAATCGCCTATTTCGTCGTCGTGCTGCTTTTGGAGGCGAATGGAGAAATCACCGTTTGCGATAGCTCCCGCAGTGTTGGTGATATTTCTCACGGGGTCTACGATAGAGCGGATGAAGTAGGTGCTGGAAATTGAAATGAACATCAGCACCGCCAGCATCACGATGAAGATAATGCTGATTATCTGAGTTACTGCGCCGTCGGTAGGCTGCATTGACACCACCAAACGCACCGCGCGGCTGGTATTTCCGTAGTGGTCGGTGAAGATATACGACACCGCCATCACATGCTCATTGTTTTCGTTGCGACCGTTCCATACGCCGATGTCGCCCGACTGGACCGCGCTTTCGTAATCCGGCATGGAAGTCTGAGAGGAGGGCTCGAATCCCGAGGAACTGACTATCACATGACCTTTGGAATTGACGAACTGAAGCTCCATTCTTTCCTTGTCTTCAAAACCCTCAACAAAGCTCTGCGCCGCCGAGAAGAAATCCGAATCGTTGAAAATGGAGAGAGTATTGCCCGCTGTTTCCGAGAAATAATCAGCCGTGATAGAGACGCGCTGTGTCAAAACCTGCTGTGTTGTGTTGTAATAATATATATTGATAAGCAGCACGGATACAACAAAGGTTATCACAAGCATTATGCCTACTATCGAAAAGGTGGTGAGCAGCCAGCGCCGCGTGATGCCCTTGCCGGTTACCATTTCTCTGTAGGGCAGCAGCAGGTGCTTGAACAGATTGGCGATGGATCGGCCTGCACTGCGAACACCGTCCATAAACTTTGAGGACATGAAAGTCTCAAAGCCCTTTTTTAATTTTTCCAACAAAGCGGACAAAACCCCCCTTTTTTATCAAGATAAACAGTGAATAGCCGTGAATGGCGGTGTGACCGCTTTACGGTTCTCTATTCACTGATAAATTTTATGCTTCCCACTTGTAGCCGAAACCCCATATCGTAACGATGTGTCTGGGGGAAGAGGGCTGTTCCTCTATCTTCATGCGGAGACGGCGGATGTTGACATCCACGATTTTTTCTTCGCCGAAATATTCCTCGCCCCACACATGTTTAAGAATGTCGCTGCGGCTGAGGGCAGTGCCTGCGTTGGCAAAGAAATATTCCATTATCTGAAATTCCACCTGTGTCAACTCCACCAGCTCGTTCTTTTTGCTGAGAGTGCGGTTGCGGAGGTTTAGCACGAAATCGCCGGATTTCAGCTCCTCGCAATAGGTCTGTTCGCTGACGTCTCGCAGGGCCACGCGGCGATAGAGTGCGTCCACGCGCGCCATGAGTTCGCTGGGACTGAAGGGTTTGGTTATGTAATCATCCGCGCCGTTCATCAGACCGCTTATTTTATCCATTTCCTGCGCCTTGGCGGTGAGCATGATAATGCCGAGCGAGCCTGTGCGTCTGCGAAGCTCGCGGCAGACGGAAATGCCGTCCATTCCGGGCATCATTACGTCTAGCAGAGCGATGTCAAAGCTGCCGCCTGAATTGTCGTAAGCCGCAAGGGCGTCAGTTCCGTTGTTCACGTCGTAAACGTCATATCCCGAGCGCTTGAGGTTGATGACCACAAACTCTCTGATAGCGTCCTCGTCTTCTGCAACAAGTATTTTTTTCACAAATATCGTCTCCGTTCATCCGGCTTTTTGCAGCCTGTTTAATATTTTGAGTGGTTTACATCAGCTTGAAGCACGATTTTATCGTGTTGCTGTCGGCGAAGGTCTGACCCGCAGTTACCGATACGGCATAGACCGTATCCGAATTTTTTTCGAGCACAGTATAGCCTGAATTTACACTGTTTTCCTTCCATTCGGATTTGGTGAATACCTTGATGCGGAATATTTCATCGCTGAATGCAAATCTGTCCTTTTGATAATGGTAAAAATACAGTATCCTGTTTCGTTCGTCAAGTCGGCATGTCACCTTGTTATCCCACGACGACTGCCACGTTACGCTGTAGGACTCCGAGGTGTTGATGACCGTTTTCTTTTTGCTTATGAGTGAATAGCCCTGCTGGTCGCAGTCAAAGCTGAACCATGTGGTGAGATACACCGGCGATTCCGAGGAATTGTCGTAGCCGGGCAGATATTCTGTCACGGGGATATCCACTATCCCGTCCGAGTCGATGTCGGTGATGTTGACCGAAATATTGCGCACTGTGCGGACAGTGGTTTGCTCGTCGGCATCGTAAAAAGGTGTCATAAGGTCGCCCTTGAGACTGTCCCAATAGACAAATTCCGTTACGTTGGTATTGTTATCCTTGCTGCCGTCAAGCACTACGCCATAGATATTGTCGTCGGTCAGCTTGCAGACTTTGGATTGGGTGTAGGATAAGACGTGACCGTCCAGCGGGGCGGTGTCGGTAACAGTCATAGTGCCGGCATTGTCCATGCCCTTGTGAAACTCGATGAGCTTGGCAGTGGAGGTGCAGTCGAATATATTGATATATGAGGCTATGACCTCGTCCTTGCCGTCGTTGTCGAAATCGTATACCTGCATGTCGGTGTATGCCACAGATATATTTTCCGACAGCGTTTCAGAGTATTCCTTGACGCTTATCGAGGAGATGGTGTCGTCGTTGAAGCTGTATGCCGCGATGACATTTGACCCCGAGCTGTATATAGTCCAGCCAACTATTATTTCCTTGCGCCCGTTGTTGTTGACATCGCCGAACAACACGCGCTCCACATCGCCGCCGTCGCTCTCTTTGGTGGCGATGAGCTTCCACTGACCGTCTATCTGTTTGAGCACAGCCAGCGAGATGAGCGAGGATTCGTCCTTGCGGTAAAAAGCCACGGCTTCGTTTAGACCGTCAAAGTCGAGGTCGGTTTGAATTATAGCAGAGCGGTAGTCGCCGCCCTTGGGATATTTTAAGATAACATTGCCGAGAGTTTTGTTGAGCTGCTCCTGAATTTTTTTGCCGTCGCCTGCCGGGTAGGGAGGACGCATGAGCCGTTCGGAATTGTTTATCATTCCGCTGCATCCGCAGAGAAGGCTGATGACCAGAAGCGACGCGAGCAGTCGGATAGCTTTGGAAAAATGCATAACCGATCTTCCTCCGTTCAGATATAGCGTATCAAATTAATAATATCATATACTTTCGCAAAATAATGCAAAAAATTATTAATTTTTAAGCAAACGCTGAATGCCTGTGCGCCGTGGAAACTACTTTTTAAATCATAAAATAATTGATAGCGAAAAGCACACCGAAAATAAGCTCGATAATATTTATTGATTTGAATTTGAATGTAACGAAGTTGATGGCAACATGCGCTATCATGCCCAGCGCAATGCCGTCGATTATTGACGAAGTGAGGGGGATAACTATCATGGTGACGAATGCGGGGATGCTCTCGCCGATGTCGCCGAAATCAATGTCCTTGGCGGCGTTGAGCATGAGTATGCCGATGTAGAGCATGACGCATGTGGTCAGGGCTGTCGGCACGAGACTGATAAATGGCGCAAATGCTATCGCTCCCAAAAACAGCATGCCCGCAGTCACGGCGGTGAGACCGGTCTTGCCGCCTGCCGAGATACCTGCGCCCGACTCGGGGGCAACGGTCATTGCAGGACAGCCGAAGCATGAGCCTGTGACAGTGGCGATGGAGTTGGAGAGCATTGACATTTTCATGCCGCCGAAATTGCCGCCGTCGTCAAGCTGTCCTGAATTGCGGGCAGTGGCGTAGATGACGCCAGTGGATTCCATTGAGTTGAACAGAGTGTATATCAGAATGAGCACGATGACGGTCAGTATGGACTTGAGTGTCAGCTCCATACTGCCGAAAAGTCCCGAAATGCCTTGAGTGAAGTTTTTAAAGAGGGTGGAGGATGCCCAATCGGAGAGCTGTCTGCCAACTTCGCTGAAATTGACCTTTAAATCAACCTGTTTTACAAACCCCGCAGGAACGCCGACGACATAATAAATAATGCCTGTCGCCATTATTCCGAGCAGAATGGGGGCGGGGAAGTTTGATTTTTTGCACAGGATTATGATGATAATGCCGATGAACATGAGCATTGCTGTGAATAACTGAGTGCTGCGCTGAGAGAAATCCACCAATTGCCATGTGCCGTTGGAGTCGGTGGTGAGGAAGCCGGAATTGCGGAAGCCGAGCAGAGCTATGTAAATACCGAGTCCTGCTGAGAGGGCGTTTTTCAGATTGCCGGGGATAGCGCCGAATACGGTGTTTTGCAGACCTGTGACCGACAGCAGCAGGAATATCACGCCCGCTATCAGCACGAGCGCGAGCGCCTGCGGATAGGTGTAATGCATGTTGGTCAGCAGAGTGCCCGAGAAAAATGCTATCATGCCGACGCTGGGGGTCAATATGTATGGCTGATTAGCCAGAAATCCCATCACGAGGCAGCCGACGAATGAGGTCAGGCATATTGCGATGTATGCCGCAGTCTGACTGATGCCGTTGCCCGCCAGAAGCTGAGCGCATTGAAGCGGCAGGTATGCCACGGTGATAAAGGTGGTGATTCCCGCCAGAATTTCCGAGACAAAATTAGTTCCCTTTTCCTGTAATCCGAATATTTTCATGTTTTTCAATCATCCTTAACTTGGTATAGTAATGAAATTTATACATAAATTATATATCACAAATGTTGCAAAATCAACATAATAAATCAATGAATTCGGGGGAAAATCCCAATGTTTTTGTTTTTT
>JBGUUF010000464.1:0-11111 GCA_045133435.1 Acutalibacteraceae bacterium | reverse complement strand
CATGCCGATGAGTCCGCAGTAAAGTCTGTGATCGCTCGGGAAGCTGCCCAGACCCATGAGCGAGCATGCCACGGGGATGTCAGCCTTCTCGGCGAGAGCGCGGAGCTGCTGAGATGCATTTGCGGAGATAACGCCGCCGCCCGCGTAGATCATCGGGCATTTTGCCTCGTTGATAAGCTTTGCAGCTTCAAGGATAGCGTCATCTGCAGGAGAAACCTTGACTGCCGCCTTGGGTGCTTCGGCGGTGTATTCGCACAGCTTCGCGGTGATGTCCTTGGGAACGTCAACAAGCACAGGGCCCGGTCTGCCCGAACGTGCAATGAGGAACGCCTTGCGGAGAATGGGAGCGAGCTTCTCAATATCGCGCACAATAAAGTTGTGCTTGGTGATAGGCATGGTAATGCCTGTGATGTCTACCTCTTGGAAAGAATCCTTGCCGAGGGCGGGAGTGGCGACATTGCCTGTGATAGCGACCATAGGGATGCTGTCCATCATGGCGGTAGCTATACCTGTGACGAGATTGGTCGCGCCGGGTCCTGATGTAGCGATAACAACGCCTGTCTTACCCGTGGTGCGTGCATAACCGTCGGCGGCATGGCTTGCGCCCTGCTCGTGAGCGGTAAGAACGTGGTTGATCTTATCGCTGTATTTGTAGAGTGCATCGTAAATATTCAATACAGCTCCTCCGGGGTATCCGAAAACAGTGTCAACACCCTGCTCCAGAAGCACCTCGCAAATTATATCTGCGCCTGTGAGTTTCATAGTAACAAAATACCTCCATTTATCTAAACAAAAAATTGCATATTAAATTAATTATATCACCGCAGTCGGGCATGTGTCAATACAGCTTACTGCCGAATTACAGCTCGATGAGGACAGAATTTCCATAGGAATTGTCACCGTTGAGCCACTGCCATGTCTCGTGAAGCTGGATTTTTCCGCTTTCCGTGATTCTCGGCACACTGCGGCATTTGCCCATTCTCACCCGACCGCCCGCGTTGATGTGCTGATAGTTAAATTCAAGTGCGCCGTTCTCCGACACCGTGCCGAGCAGGAATCCTCGGACTATCTCTCCGCCGCTGTAATCCCCCCACAACACATTCCCGCTCTGATGATAATTGAATATCGTCCGACCGTCAACCTCGCCGTTTTCGCTGTTCTCCTTCGGGGTGAATATTCTGCCGTCGTAGTTTATTTCAAATGCGGCTGAGACGCAGTTTTTCTCCATAGTATCGTAGCAGAGGAAGTCGCCGTTTTCGGCGGGTATGTAATCAAAGCCGACCTCGTGATAGCCGCGCTTCAGATAAATCCTCTTGGCGGGGAGCGAAGCTGCAAGTGTGACCTTATCATAATTTTCCGCTATCCTCCACTCGGCAAAGTCGAGCAATTCACCGCCGATGCCCTTTCCCTGATATTCGGGGAGCACGAACAGGCGGCATATCTCGGCTTCACGCACCGTCACCGTGCCTGCGATGATTCCGTCACATTCCGCCGCGAAAACAATGCCTGAATTTATATCTGCGGCGATGTTATTTGTATTGTGATGGGCGAGAAAGAAATCCACCGCACCCTTGGGATAATATTTAGGATAAACCGCGTTTATAGTCTCGCGGGTGATGAATGCTACCCTCTCCAGATCGCCGATTCCGGCGCGTTTTATGGTCATGCTTTCTCCTCAATTCTTTATACAAAAATCCAATCTCGCCAAAGCCTTGCCGTTGGGTAAATTTTGCTTGGTTTCCTTTAGCAGATTATATCCGATTTGCTTCATAACCTCGGTCAATCCTGCACTGTCGATATGATGATAAACCTCATTCAATTTGTCAAATGAATGTTGATAGGGAGAATCCGAAACGAATCCTTCGCCCTCGTTTATCTGAATGATCACCGAGACATACTGCGGTGCAATGCGCTGAATATTGCGGGCGAATGGAGCATACCCCACATACTCCAACAATAAATTTGCGATAACCAAATCTGCGGGCGGCAATTCGGTAGATTCATCGGTCAAATCGGCTTGAATTGTCACCAAAGCATCACCCAAATTGCCGAAGCGTTCTCGGCATTTTCTCAAATAATCGCGGTTGATGTCCACGCCGTAGACCTTGCGTATTTTCGCCGTGTCAATATGGTTCAGACCGTTGCCGCCCGCAATGCCCATAATCATTACATCCGACACACCGTGATCGTAAATCTGCCCGCGCATCATTTCATTCAGCGCTTGAAGCTGGGCGATCGAATCAAGGCTCATGTGGTTCTCATAATCGCTTAATGCAACCTCTTTCCACGGGTTCACAGCCTAACACCTCCCTTCAGGCATTCCATTTCGATGACCTTCCATCGCTCGCCTTGGAATTCAAAATCCGCTTCCTCAACGGCATATCCCTTGAAGCCCATCTTTTCGTAGCAGCGTTTGGCACGCTCGTTTATATCATAAACGCCCAGAGTAATGCGGTTCATGCCCAGTATCTCGAAGCAGTATTTCTTGGCAAGCTCGAGCATCTGTACGCCGTACCCCTTGCCGCGCTTGGTCGAATCCACAACAATGAAGCCGATGTGAATAGTGTTTCGCTCATAGTCCGCGCTTCTCAGCAGAAAATATCCCACAGGTTCGCCGCTCTCGTCAAGCGCGGTCATCATCCACTCGCAGGGATTTTCCTGCGCGAAATTCATGCGTCCGTTAAGCTGCTCGCCCGTAAGCGGATAATTGTAGCGATATGCGCTCCACATGGCAAACGTCTTTTCATCCTCAAGCCAGCTTGCGATCTTGTCGCCGTCGCATGGCTTATACGGTCTTAATCTCATCATAAAATTTGCTCCCTTCAAAATCAAATACAAACAAAAAGCCCGCCCCGAGCCGAAAAATCAATTTCAGCTCAGGGCGGACGATAAATTTCTATCCGCGGTACCACCTGAATTCGCAGGGCGTAAATTATAAAGATCCCCCGCGCACTCTGCTACAATACGGGAACGCACTTGCCTGCGCACTGCAAATACTCATTCCGATATTGCTTTCCGTGATAACGGTGGAAATCTCCGTTGAAGCCTACTCGAAGCGACTGCCTCTTTGAGTCCAAAGCTCGGGGGCTACTTCCGCATATCCATTGCAGGGACTTTCACCGACCGTCCCCTCTCTGAAGCGCAGGATGGATGCATACTCCTCCCCGTCAAAGCCTTTGTCTGTATTTTTTATAATATCGGCATTATAACACCGCCGCGCCGATTTGTCAACCGTTATTTTTAGATATTTTCTAAATGCAAATCGTAAATTTAAGCACAATTTAACTTTAATTATGTTTGTTTTTTGCAGAATATATTGCCTTCAAGAGCCTTGACATCCCCGCATGGAATGTTATAATGTAATCATAAAGGATATATTTTGAAATTTTGGCATATCTTAAATATTCATTTAAAGGAGTGCGTTTAATGAGTTTAACATCAATCAGAGCCTCGCTCGGCAGAAAGATCGCCGCATTGACGCTCGTGCTTGCAATCGTCGCAGCATCAATGCCTGCAACAGCCTATGCCGCTGTATCACCGTCCGATATTCAGGTGAATGCTGTGTCATCCTCGGATTCCGTCGCCTCTGCACAAACAAAAGAGTTCAGCGTCGTTTCAGACAACAACACAAACTGCCCCATAATCGTCGTTCCCGGCATCATGGGCAGTAAGCTCTATCAGAAAGATAATCGCGGTCGCGACGACTTAGTATGGGCGGTCAGCGATCTGACTGACATCACTACCTATATGTGGGTGCTAGATGCGTTCTCACTGCTCCCCGGCAAGGACACCACCCTCGGCGATGAAATAAACATCAGCAACGAGCTTTATGTCCTCCACAATTCCGACAAGCAGAACGAACTTCCCACCTCCAAGCGGGAATACGGCGCGGCTAATGCATACGTTGAATTAGTCGATACGCTCTGCGACAGCTTCGGCGCGAACAGGGACATCTATTTCTTCTCCTACGACTGGAGACAGACCAATGCCGATTCCGCTAAAAAGCTGAACGAGCAGATTCAAAACGTGCTCAGCGGTACGCAGTTCGACAAAGTAGACCTCGTCTGTCACAGCATGGGCGGGTGCGTTGCATCCGGCTATGTCAGCCGTTACGGCAGCAGCAGGATAAGAAAGGTCATCACCTGCGGCACGCCGTATGAAGGCGCGGCGGCTATATTAAACCGCACCCTCTCCAATAAGGTGCTTGAAAATACGGTCGCCGACCTGTTAATAACCATTGCAGGTATGAACAGTCAGCGCAAGGCGGAACTTCCCTCGATGACCGAGCTTCTTCCTTCTGAGTCGTATTTCAATGCCGACGGCACATTCAGCAAGGGGAACAAAATACTCGGAATATTCGGACTGGACAAAAATTCCGTCGAAACCATAAGCTATGAGCAATATGTCAAGCTCTGCCGCGATATATACGGCGATAATTTCGACAGCGGTCGGGCGTTTTACAACAACATTCAGTCAAACGGATACAACGTGCTGGCAGGTCTCGAAAACTCCTATTTCGTTATAGGCATTCAACAGCAGACCGTCAACTCGATCACATTCACCTCGGGTCTGGACATCCCCGGCTTCAATAAAAACGGCGTGGCAGTCACTGACGCACAATACGGCAACGGCGACGGCACAGTGCCCTATATTTCGGCAACTATGCTCACCCGTCTCAAAAACAAGGTCGGCGAGGACAGATATATTGAATTGACCACCGACCACGGCGGCACTGTGGGCAGTACCTCTAATAGTATGGATGAAGCCTCACTTGTCGGCGCAGACAAGGCGCTTGCCTACATCACCGAGATTCTTGGCGACCGTCCCGTGACTGTCGAGAGCGACGAATATCAGGCACAGGGTTCTGTTGTATTAAGACTGGACGGCGCGGCTGATGTCAAAGTCTCCCGCAATGGCGAAACTCTCGATTCATCGGTGGAAAATCTCTCAACTACCGCTTCGTTCGGTCGTCTTGATTTCATGGGCGTGACCGGCGAGATAAAAATGCTCTGCCTTGATGACGGAGATTACAACATCACCCTCAGCGGAATCGCTGACGACACCATTGAATACACCCTCCGCAGGTTTGATGAGAACAATACTCTCACCGACGAAAGAACTTTCGACAGCGTTCCCGTCACCGCGAACACCACTATATCCACCAACTCGGGCGATTCTGAGGACACCGTGCTTTGCATTGACAACGACGGCGACGGCACGACCGACGAAAAATGGAGCGCCGCCAAAAATTCCGACGGAACACCCACAACAGGCGGCAATTACGCCGTAACGCTCAATAAATCCGCAGTCACGCTCAGACAGGGTGACCTTACCCGCATTAAAGCCGAAGTTTCCCCATCGGATGCACAGCTTACATGGACTTCCTCCGACGAAGGCGTTGCCACGGTCGGCTCATTCGGAGAAATTCGCGCTGTAGGTGAGGGCAAGACGGTCATCACGGCGGCAATGCCGGACGGCACACAGGCAACATGCGAAGTAACCGTCAGCGCCGTTGATAAATTCAACGTCACGGTATCGGCAAACGAGGGCGGATATGTCTCGCCCATCGGCACAACTGCCGTTAAATCGGGAGACAGCATGAGCATTATGATCGTGCCCGAAAAGGGGTACTTCATCAAATCCGTTACCAAAAACGGCGAGGAGATCGCTCCCACCCTCTGCATACTGCTCAAAGACATACAGCAGGACAGTAATATCAAAATCACCTTTGAAAAGACCTCAAATATCACCCTCGACGACATTCAAAATGCCTTCCGCGGAATAAAACGATAAACAAAAAATCACAGCGCTTTAAATGAACTGCTGTGATTTTTTTATTGCTTATCCTTGTGCATAGCCTGCACGACCGCCAGACCGAAGCCTAGCATTATGAATCCCATAAACGGGTATGCCGCCGCGTCAATGCTGAGCGATTTTATCAAAGTGTGACCGAATACCGAGCCGCTTGTCAGAAACTCGCGCAGAATTCCTATCGGCAATGCCGTCACAGCATACAGCCACCACAATCCGATCGCCTCGGGCAGTGCGTGAGTTAACGGCACGAACGGCGCGTCGTCCTCCAGCCTTGCCAGCACTATCGCATCCGCCGCCATCAGCGGGATATATGCTCCCAATCCCTCCGCTGTTCCGGGGGCGATCCTTGTTAAAATCAAGCCGCACAGGAATGTGATTATCGCCGACGGCACGAAATAAACTATCGTGCGCATTGGTTGGATGTATTCCTCGCGCTCAAAGAGATATACCGCCGCCATTGCCACGCACAGCACCAGCATTATCACCGAAAGGCTGAGGGCATTGACCGCCGAGGTGCATGCCGCGACTATTGTCGCTATGCCCGCGCCGTGTATCAGCATAGGATGGCGCGATGTGCGCTCATCAGCATATTCGGCGATGTACGGGGATCTACTGTATTTCATCAAGCTCACGCTCCTGCTGAGTTTTCATGCGGTAACGAAGCCGCTCCTGCGCATTTTTCTTCACCGATTTGTAGGATATTCCCCTGCTGCGGAAATACCACACCATGCGGTCGAATGCATTGGCAAACGGGCTCATTATCAGCACCGCAAATGCGCCGCCCGCCTCATTCGCGCCGAAATGCTGCAATAATACCGCCATCGCGCCGCACACGGCTCCCCAGATATACCGCGCCGTTGACAGTTTGGGGCAGTAATTCGGGCATGCCGCCATAAACAGACAGCAGAAAAAGGTCGAGCCGCCGAATAAATCGTAAAATATATAGACCAGCGAACCCGCCGTTTGATAGGGTACGCCGAACGATACCGCCATTGCGGCGAGCGAGAATGAAACTACGCACTGCCAAGCGAGGTGTCCGCCGATAAAGAGCCATATCGCCGCGATCGCCAGCAGCAGAATCGAGGTAGTTCCCAGCGGTCCTGCCACCTCGCCGAGAATGTATTCGTTTATGTGGGTGAAGGGGTCCTCGCCCTGCCGCAGCCAGCCGAGCTGAGAATATCCCACCTCCACGCTGTTGTGGGAGAATGCATGCAGCGTCGCAGTGACGTTTTCATCCAGCCGCGAGTATGTGAAAGTCTCGCTCGGGAAACACACCGCCGACATGCAATAACCCACCGCCGACGGCACGAACGGGGTCCGATATGCGCCGCCGAACGGCATTTTGCCCACCAATACAGCCACTGCCGCCGTGAATATCGCGAGCTGATAGTGTGCGCAGGCGGGCATCAGCAATGCACAGGTGATGCCGATCTCCACGGCATTGAGGTCGGTGACGGTCTGCGGCTTTTTGGCGATAATCTGCCATATCACCTCGGACAGCACCGCGCCGATAACGCCGAATATCACCATGAATATTACGCGCGCCCCGTAATGCACAAGCGGCAGGATCAGCAGGATACACAGGGCGGAGATTCTGTGGAGCGTCGCCGAAAACTGTGTGTCTGATTGTTTAAAAAACGGCGCAGAGCCTTGTCTGAAATCGTCCGCCATGTGAGCACCTCCTAAAAATAAAGTTGAGAAAAAGATAAATTACGGTTTAACAAACTCACTCGTTCTTGTCATTCCCACATCCTGAAAGTGCAAAAAAGAAGCCAACCACACCGATTCCGAGCGCGGCAAATTCCAATCCGTCAATGCAAATTGCAAGTAAAATACCAAACAATATTATCGCAATGCCCAATCCGATTTTTTTCATGCTGTTATCATCCTTTCAAAAAACTTCAATCAATTATTTCCTTAAAACCCTGCCTCTCAACAAACTGCAATATGCTTTCATTCGATTGCTTTTGAGTATGTTCAACAGCAATCAAGCCGCTGTTTCTTTATTGCAGGGATTTAATGCAGGAAATTCATTATCAAGCTGACCATTGCTTCCTTTTCCTCGGCGCGGGATTCTGCAATCATCAGCGTTATCGCAACCAGAGTATAGTCCGCGATTATCTTATCGCCGTTCTCCTTAAACAAAATTTCATTCTTATCGAGGAAGTAAAGGAATATCGCCGCCGCTATACGCTTATTGCCGTCCGAGAACGAATGGTTCTTGGTGACGAAATAAAGCAGATTCGCCGCCTTTTCCTCCAGAGACGGATAAACGTCCTCGCCGAAGAAGGTCTGATATATCGCCGCGATGCTCGCCTTGAAGCTGTCGTCTTTCTCGTTGCCGAAAAGGTCGCTGTCTGCGCCGAATTTCATGCTGTCGATAAGCTCGCGGCACTCCTCATATGTAATCACATAGGTAGCGTCATTGCCCTTCGGCTTGGCAATGCACTGATGGTCGTAATCGTCCAACAGGTCGAGCGCGAGAGCATAGCTCTCCACCACGTCCAAAATCTGCCTGCCCTCCAGCATATCCTTGGCACGCTTCATTATCTGAATTACCTCGCCGAGCTGTTTCATGCGCTGTTCGTTGACCGCGTGACCCTTGAGGATATACTCCTTGAGCACCTTGCTCGCCCATCTGCGGAATTCAACTGCACGCTTTGACTTAACGCGGTAGCCGACGGAAATAATAACATCAAGGCTGTAATACGCCACAGGCTTGCCGGTGCGCTCCGAGCGGACGTAATGCACGTTGCCCTCTTTGTCCACCTCGCCGTCCTTGAATACATTGGAAATGTGACGGGAAATGCCCGAAATATCGCGTCCGAAAAGCTCCTGCATCTGACGCTGTGTGAGCCACACAGTCTCGTTCTCAAGCGGTACGTCCAATGCAACCGCGCCGTCAGCGGTCTGATAGATAACTATCTCGTTCTCAAAATCGCCGTTGTCCTCCACGACTACCTCGGGGTCGAACTCCGAATCCTCCTCGGACTCGACGGGTTCTTCAAGCCCTGCTTCATCAGACATTACTTCTTCTGTTTCGTCCAATATTTCTTCCTCAGCGGAAGCTTCTGCTGTTATATTTTCTTCTGTATCAAATTCAAATGCCATAGCTGACTTACCATCCTTCTTAAAATAATCATATGGTAAAATTATACCAACAGAATGTGTTTTTTGCAATATCAAACATTAAATTCACCCCAAATTCTCAAGCCTGACCGAACTTGCACAATTTTTTACATTTGTTGGTTTACAACCAACGGCGAATATATTATGATGTAGTTATACAATAATAAAAAGGGAGATTGATAATCAATGTTCTTTGTCAAGTCAAAAGGTTCGTTATTCTTCAATATTGTCTACGTCGTGGCAACGGTCGCGCTGGGTATATTTATCATTAATCACCCCGAAGCGCTTATTTCCACGATCATCAGAATTATCGGTATCGGCGCACTCGCCGTGGGTGTGTACACCCTGCTGAGATATTTCCTGCACGGCAAAAATGCCGGCGAAACTCCGCTCAATATCCTCATCGGCGGCGTGATGACCGTGGCGGGTCTGATATTTTTATTCTACCCGCTCAAGCTCACTGCAATCGTATTTATCGTGATCGGCGCGGTGATCCTCTCAAAGGGCATATGCGAGATCCGCGTGGCTTGGGATGCTCGCAAAGCTGGCTTTGTCAGGTGGAACGGCATGATGATATCGGCGGCAGTCACCACACTGCTCGGCATTCTCATGCTTGCCAACCCGCTGTTCGCTCCGTCGATAATATTTTATGTAATGGGCGGCGCGCTTATATTCGAGGGCGTGTCAACCGCCGTCGCATACTTCGTCAGCCGCGAATACACCGTGTAATAATTAATCCAAATAAAAAATCAACCACCAATTGCTTCTGAATTAACAGAACCAATTGGCGGTTTTCGCTGTATTTAAGGAAACGCTGATCAAGTCGATTCAGACCACCCTCAGTAACGGATCTTCGTGTGGTCGAATCGACGGCAAAGCCTTTAATCAGCGCATCCTTAATTATCCCATGAGGTGCTCGATGAGTATTTTGATGCCCAAAAGAACGAGTATCAATCCCCCCGCGAATTCGGCCTTGGATTTGTACTTCGCGCCGAACACGTTGCCGATTTTGATACCGACCGCCGAGAATGTGAATGTTATCACACCGATCAGCAGCACTGCGGGAATTATATCAACTCTGAGGAAGGCAAATGTCACGCCGATAGCCAGCGCGTCAATGCTGGTGGCTATCGCGAGCGGGAGCATGGTCTTGAAATCAAAGGAATCGTTTGCATCCTCGCAGTCGCAGCCTCTCGATTCGCGGATCATATTGCCGCCTATTATCGCCAGCAGAACGAAGGCTATCCAGTGGTCGATGCTGGTTATCATAGATTCAAACTGCTTGCCCAGCAGATAGCCTATCAGCGGCATGAGCGCCTGAAATCCGCCGAAATATGCACCCGCCGTCAGCACATGCTTGGGCTGTACCTTTTGCACCGAAAGTCCTTTGCATATCGACACAGCGAATGCGTCCATTGAAAGTCCGATTGCGATGATGACCAAGTCAAAAATTCCCATAATTTAAAATTCCTCCCGAAATTATGTGCGCTTGAATTTCCGCGGCAAACAAAAAAAGACGGAACTTATCTGTAATCAAAACAGATAAGTCTCGTCATTTAATACAAAGCCAGAAACAAGCGTTTCAGTATGTTGGCTTCGTCACACGGATCATGCCGCGCTGACTACTCCCTTATTATTGTCAATAGTAACACATTTATTCAGCCTTGTCAATAGGCAAAAACACCAATTTTTTACAAGTGCCAAAATCCGTCAGGAACAAAAGTTAATCTTCAAACGCCGGCTCGATGTACTTTTTAATAAGCTCGATTCGATCCTTGGGGCGGGGAATAAACTTTGATGCGATCGCAACCACCAAATTTCGCTCGACATTGACATAGATAATATTTCCGCCGTCGCCCATTGCGGCATATCCGCGCTCACTGTCATTGTTGACCCACCACAAATACCCGTAGGGGAGGTTCATCTTCTCCCAACGGACATGCTCCCGTGTGATTTCGTCTATCCACTCTGCCGAAACAAGCTGCTTGCCGTTCCACTCACCGCGATTCAGGCAAAGCTGTCCTATCTTCGCCATGTCCACGGGCGAGAGAGTAAGTCCCCAGCCTGCGGTGTTTATGCCCTTTGGATCGGCTACCCAACCGCTGATGTTTGTGGCCTTGATAAATGCCATCTGGTCGTCCTTGCCCTTGAAGGTCACATTGTCCTCG
>JBGUUF010000463.1:0-4788 GCA_045133435.1 Acutalibacteraceae bacterium | reverse complement strand
TGTAGAGGTCGTTGTGGGAGCAGTCGTCGTGGATTTAACAGTTGAAGCGGTGGTCTGAGTGGAGGAAGCAGCAGTCGAAGTTGTTTCGGTCGTGCTCTTAGAGGTGGTTGTGGTCTTGCTTGTGGTAGTCTCGGTTTTCTTGGTGGTAGTAGTCTCGCTGTCGGCGAAGTAGGGATTGCCCTCGGACCACTGATCGGAAGGATCCCAGCCGCTGTATTTCGCGCCGCTCTTGCGCTTGGGAACACCGGAACCTGCGGGGCCTGAGGTCCACACTACGTTGACCTGCGTACCTATCGGAACATTATCGTAGATCCACTTGGCATCTCTCACGCAGAGGCGGATACAGCCGTGGGAGACGGCCTTGCCGAGGTTATTGTAGGAGGCATCATAGAGGGTGGAGGGGTCTTTCTCCGCATACGGCACGGAATGGAACAGGTAATCGGGGCTTATGCCGCATGAATACTGTCCGTAAACGTCGCCCATGAGCACTTTCCACTTATATTTAGTCCTGACAGCATACACGCCCTTGCGGGTGGGGGAGGAGCTTTTATTGCCCGTGGAGCAGGTGAATGTCTTGACTATCTGGCTGTAAGCGCCGGTGGAATCCTTGCCGTAAACCACGACCGACTGGCTGCCGGTGTATACTACGATGTAATATTTCGACTTATAATTAGGATTTTTGATGTTTGCAACGTCATTTTCCTTCTGCTTGATGGTAGTGGTGGTTATTTTCGACGTTGTTGTAGTGAGCTGGGTGGTGACGGTGGTGACATCCTCCTCGTCACCGGGGAATGTAGTGGAAAACTGCGGCTTGTCCGCACTTTTCGAGCCTCCCATGCGTTCCTCGGAGAACGGGCGGTTTATGTCGATCTCATCGGGAGAGAGCTTCTCGACGGAAATTATAATATCCTGAGCATCCGCGGACTGATCGGCGGCCTGCACGGAGAGAACATTGTCCGACACAAAAAAATCATTTGCAAGCATGGTTATCATCAACACGCCCGCAAACATGATCGCGATGAAATTTCGGGTAAAGCTTTTCATCAAATATTGGTACCTCCTTAAAAAATGCTTTCTTCCAATAAATGTATGACGGATAATTAAATTATATACATAGCGAACCAATTAGTCAATAATGGTAACAGGATTGAAATAATGGAAATTTTTGATAACAACAACAATGGGAATCCGGATGCAGGCATAGCCCTCTTGGATTCCCATTGCACATTTTCTATTTTACTCTTCTGTTTCGCTGATCGGTTCTTCTTCTACGGTATTATCCACAGCGTCGGTCTCTGCCTCGTCGTCATGGGGTACACGCGCGAGCGCAACCACCTTGCCGCCGTCCTCGATCTTCATCACGCGCACACCCTTGCTGGGTCTGGAGCACTCGCGGATCTCATTAACGGCTATACGGATAATTACACCCGTATCGTTAATAATGATAACGTCGTCGCTGTCGTCAACTACGCGTATCGCCGCAACATCGCCGTTTTCCTCACGGTAATTCTTAATGCCCATACCGCCGCGGCTCTGAAGTCGGTAATCGCTTATCGGAGTGAGCCTGCCATAGCCGGTTTCGCTGACGGTGAGCACTCTGCCGTTCTCGCGGAGAATAGACATGCCTATGACGTCATCGCCCTCGCGCAGCTTGATGGCGCGGACACCTGCCGCACCTCTGCCCATCGCGCGGACATCGGTCTCGTTGAAGCGGATGCAGTAGCCCTTGCGCGTCGCCACCAACAGGTCTTGACTGCCGTCGGTCAGACGGGTCCATACCAGTGAATCGTCATCCCGCAGGCTGAGTGCGATAAGACCCTTCTTGCGCACATTGTCGAACGCGCTAAGCTCGGTGCGCTTGATAAGACCTTGCTTGGTGACCATGACAAGGTACATCTCATGCTCATACTCGCGTTTTACGCGAATCATGCCTGTAATCTTCTCATCGCCCTCGAGCGGGAGCAGGTTGACGATATTAATGCCCTTGGAAGTGCGCGAGCCTTCGGGGATCTCGTAACCCTTGAGGCGGTAGACGCGTCCACGGTCGGAGAAGAACATGACATAATCGTGGGTAGAGGTGATGAACATCTCGGTGGGAGTGTCCTCCTCGCGCCTTGACATGCCGCTCACGCCGCGACCGCCGCGGTGCTGGATCTGATATGTGTCGAGCTTCTGGCGCTTGACGTAGCCGAACGAGGTGAATGTGATAACGCATTCTTCCTCTTTGATGAGGTCCTCGACATCCATTTCGCCCGAGACTGTCTCAATAGCCGTGCGGCGGTCATCGCCGAACTTGCGCGCGATCTCCTGAGTTTCCTCGATGATAATATCGCGGCGGCGTTCCTCGCGTGCGATGATGTCGTTGCAGTCCTCGATCTTCTCCATGAGAGCCTTGAGTTCGCCCTCCAGCTTATCTTTTTCCATGCCTGTGAGCTGTCCGAGACGCATCTGGACGATAGCCTGAGCCTGAACATCGTCAAAGCCGAAGCGCTCCATAAGTCTGTTCTTGCCGTCCTGAATGGATTTGGATGAGCGGAGTATCGCAATTACCTCGTCGATGAAGTCAAGTGCGACCTTGAGCGCCTCCAAAATATGCGCACGCTCCTGAGCCTTTTTGAGGTCGAATATGGTGCGGCGGAGGATAACTTCGAGCTGATGCTGGATGTAGTATTCGAGCATCTGCTTGAGGGTGAGTATCTTCGGCTCGCCGTTGACGATAGCGAGGTGGATGGCACCGAATGTCACCTGCATGTTGGTGTTTTTAAAGAGGTTGTTGAGCACTACGTTCGGCGAAGCGTCGCGCTTTACGTCGATAGTGATTCTCATGCCCTCGCGGTCGGAGTGGTCGTCGCAGTTGCTGATGCCTTCCAGACGCTTTTCCTTTACCAAGTCGCTGATGCTCTCGATAAGGCGGGCCTTGTTGACCTGATAAGGCAGCTCGGTGACCACTATCTGGAATCTGTTGTTGCTGCGCTCAACTATCTCAGCCTTGGCGCGAACTGTTATCTTGCCGCGACCTGTGGCATATGCCGCGCGGATGCCAGAGCGACCCATGATAATGCCGCCTGTCGGGAAGTCCGGACCCTTGATGCACTCCATAAGCTCGTCAAGAGTCGCATCGGGATTTTTGAGCAGCAGGCACACCGCGTCGATAGTCTCGCGGAGGTTGTGGGGAGCGATATTGGTCGCCATACCTACGGCGATACCCGACGAGCCGTTGACCAGCAGATTGGGGTATCTGGCGGGCAGAACCTTCGGCTCTTGGTGAGAGTCGTCGAAGTTCGGGCCGTAGTCCACAGTTTCCTTGTCTATATCGGTGAGCATTTCGAGTGAAATTTTGCTCATCTTAGCCTCGGTATAACGGTATGCAGCAGGCGGGTCGCCGTCAACAGAGCCGAAGTTTCCGTGACCGTCAACCAGCATGTATCTCATCGAGAAATCCTGTGCAAGTCGCACCAGTGCGTCATATACCGACGCGTCGCCGTGGGGATGATAGCGACCAAGCACGGCACCGACTGTGGTGGCGCACTTCTTGTATGATCTTTCGGGATACAGACCGTCCTCGTACATGGTGTAGAGAATTCTTCTGTGAACCGGCTTGAGTCCGTCGCGGACATCCGGCAATGCTCGCGATATAATGACCGACATGGAATAATCAAGGAATGATTTTCTCATTTCCTTTTCGATGTCTACATCATATATCTTTTGGTTTTCATGTCCTTCGTATTCCATTGGAAATCACCCGTATTTCATTAAGATTTTTTATCAATGCATAATTCACAATTCATAATTGACGCAAACCGCAATTCACCTCAATTACAGAACATGTATTTTTATCAATGCTGCTTGAGCACATCTTTTGACTGCATGAATCCGACAAATGCCTCCGCATCGGGCAGGGCGTAATCGGGGATCAGCAGGTCGCGCCTGCCCTCCGCTCCGTTTACGGTGAATATGCAGCAGCCGTCCCTGCGCTTCGCCGAGTGTATGGTGCGGTAGTCGATCTTTGTGACCGAGCTGCCCGAGATGACCGACATATGCCCGTCAAAAAGGCGGGTGAGGTATTTCCCCGTATATCGGTCGCACTCCAGCGGTATGCCCGAAAGGTGCATCAGCAGACAGATGACAGTATATATCACGTCGAGGATAAGTATCCCGCGATTGAGCAGTGTATCCATACCTCGGAAGAATATTATATACACCATGACCGCCGCGAGTAGCACCACCATTGTGAAGTGCAGCCATTCCAACGGTCGCAGCCTGCCGCAGCCTGTAAGCCGTCTTGCGGCGGGGCGGTCGATGATGTAACTGAATTCCGAGACAGGCTCGCACGGCTCGATCTCAGGCGGACTGAAATCTCCCGCATCCTCGGCTTCGGACTGAACCGCCATGTATTGACGGCGGCGGTAAATATCAAAGCCCGACACGCTCAGCCGCTCGGTGACCAGACATGCGAATTCACTGTCGAAAAATCGGGCGGGAATGTATCTCAGTCCGCCGCCGTACAGCATGAAATAAAGTCCGTCGGTACATTCATATATATATTCAATGTCGGCTATGGGATATATCACATGCTCGCGGTCGGAGATAAATTCCACGCGGTCGTTGCAAAACCTGCAGCCGCAGGTCATGCCCGCACAGCCGGACGCAAGCACTGCCTTTATGCGCTTACCCGCCTTGTATTTACAGCCGAGCGAGTCCCACAGCGGGATAAGCAGCACCGCTATGCCCAGCACTGTCATCCAGCCGAACGAAGAGCCGCTGTAATAAATATCAAAGCTCCTGCGC
>JBGUUF010000462.1:0-1294 GCA_045133435.1 Acutalibacteraceae bacterium | reverse complement strand
CTTATCAGTATACCTTAAATATTCTTACATAGTAAGCGGAAGCGTTGGTGATCTTTATGTCCTCGTCAACATCGAAGATGAAGGAGAAAACATAGTCTGTAAAAGTGTCGTATCTTGTTGTGCCTCACGTTCGGGTCGGAGTCTATGCCGCTGTCGGAATTATTTTGCTGTGAGGGGTTGTTTTTTTGTGATAGTTGTGGTAAAGTATCATCAAAAGATGACTTGTCGTTAATAGTTGCCAACCACTCATACAGTTGGGAATTAACTTGCGATAAGTCATCTTTGTTGTTTGGATAGCAGTTGTTTTTTCATTTTGAAATCTCCTTTTGTTTTGTTTTTATCTTGACTACAGTATATCAAACCGAAGTTGACAGCTTGTTTACAGATTTTGAAGTATTTTAAAATTTTTTAAATTTTTTTTCGGGATCGCCATCCATTCATTGCCGCATAACGAATGCCGGATCCCCTAAAACAGAGGACCCGGCATTTGCAGGTGTATTCAATTATATTTGTTATACTTTATCGGAAGTTCATATTCACGCCGCGCCGCAGGAAATCACTGTTCATAAAATACCAATCGGAGAAGCTGCCTTTGGACACTCTGACGCGGTGCGCGCTGTTCGAGCTGACTGACTGATAAAACGCCTTGTAGGATACGGTATGCTTAGGCTTGATGGAATAGCTCATCATATTGAGGATGTACCTTTGATTGACCGGAACGAACAGCTCCATCCCTTCTTCGGTCGCATAGGAATAATAACCGACCGCATAACCGGGCAGGCATCTCTTTATTTCACTTTTCTCTGCCTTTGCTCCGGCTACACTGACGAGATTCTTTTTGCCGTCGTGGGTAAATAAATCTATATCGTTGTAATCCTTAAAGGTAATACGTCCGAAGTCCGCTGAATCCCTCAGATCTACCACCGGCATACGGATACCGTGCTTTTTGTTATAGTTATCTACGTAATAGCTGTCCTGAGCCTCAAGGTGAGCGATGTTGATGCCGGGGTCGTGGTTCTGGAATATTTCCGTGATGTAAACTGCTACGGAGATCAGCTCGTTGGGGCGCTCCCAGTATACTTTGCCGATGACGCTCAGGAGAGGTTTGACAGAATCGATTACAGCATCTGCGTTTGCGTCTGTCGAAAGAGCCGAGCGGATGGCTTTCTCAGCCAGATTGCCGCAGCCGGGTACGAACGAGACGGCTTCGCTGAGGGCGATCTTACCGATCAGATAAGTCAGTTCGTCTTTTCTGAGAGCGTCTACGTCGTTCATGAGAGAAAGAAGGAAGTTA
>JBGUUF010000461.1:0-3166 GCA_045133435.1 Acutalibacteraceae bacterium | reverse complement strand
TGTCTGTTCGTTTGACGGTAAAGCGGTGATAATGACCGACGGCACGCAGCTTCCTCTGAGCAGAAGCTGTGAGAAGCAGTTCAAAGACGCGGTGATGAATTACCTGCGGCGATTCAAGTGAATTTTAAATCATGCAAAAATACCTCCAATGTTCGCGATTGAACATTGGAGGTATTTTGTAATTGAAGGCTAATCTGCATTAAGCAAATTTGCGTTTTCTTTTGATCATCATTACAGCCGCGATAACGCCTGCGGAGATTATCATTGCGGTAAATGCCGCCATGATAATGCCGAAGCTTTCTCCTGTGCCGGGGGAAATGACATCGCCCTTATCGTTTACCCAGATGGCGTAAAGTGTCACGTTATTCGTCGGCATGCTGAATGTATCGCCCGGCTGATAGCCTGTACCCTTGCCGTTTTTCTGGGTGTTCCACTCCTTGAAGGTGTAATCGCCGCACTTCAGATCGCCCTTGTCGAGCACGGTGACGGTATCGCTCACGGCATATTCATTTGAATCGGTCGGAGCAGTGCCTTCGGTGGAATTATTCTTGTTATATGTGACCTTGTAGGTGATATTATCCCATATCGCATAGACGGTCAGAGTGTCAGAGGTAAACTGCGTTGTGTTTACCGATTTGACGGCGGCGGTCGAGCCTGCAGTCAGTCCCCAGCCGATGAACGTATAGCCTGTGCGCGTCGGCTTTTTGGTTGACAGAGTGTGCACATAAGCGTCCTTCGCGCTGTTGAGGGTGAAGCCGCTTTTAACTGTGAGTTTGGTTTCATCCGTCGGCATAGACTTTACCTCATCGGAGGTGTTCGGGTCGTATTTCACATTGTATTCCTTGAGCTGCCACTCGGCTGAGAGGTAAAGATCACCGTCGAGCGTGGTGGTGTCGCCGGGATTCAAGGTATCGCCAACGTCCGAAATGCTGAGTATATTTGCCAGTGTGTCGAGTGCGCTCACCTTGCCTGCGGAGTTGGTGACGGTCCATGAATCAAAGGTGTAGCCCTCTCGGGTGAACCATGAATTTGCCAGCACGGTGTAATCTGTCGAAATATCGGCGACCGCGTGGACATATTCGCCGTCGGTGTCGTTTACATACGATTTGGTAAATCCGCTGAGATATGTGACCTCTGCGCCCACAAGCGTGCACTCCCATGTCGCATATACGTTGAGCGTGTCGCTGTCAGCGGGCCAATCGGCATAGCTTACGCCGGTGATGGCAGTGCCGTTTGCAGTCTTGCTCCAGCCGAGGAAGTTGTAATTTTCGCAGGTCGGAGAGCCGCCCAGAGTATAGCCGGGGGAGAGCTGCACATAAGTCAGCTCCACATTGCCGGGAACTCCGCTCACGTCAGAGGTACTGCCCGTGGGGGAATTTGCATTGTAGACCAGCTTATATATTTTCTCGGTCCACAGCGCGGTGACTGTGACCGTATTGCTGTTGGCTTCGGTGAATTTGTCCGATGTGACTTCGGTTATCGCGGTCGTGCCATCCAAGCTCCAGCCTGCAAAGGAGTAAGCTGCATGCGTCGGCGTACCGCTCAATGAACGCTTGCCGCCGGTAAAGCCTGAGTCGGTGAATATATCCTTGTTGTCCGAGCTTGCATATGGCATGTTGCTGACATCGGTCTTGCCCGCCTCGTAAATTATCGTGTAGACGGTTTCCCATATAGGTACGAATTCAACGTCATTATCGGGCATGGTGAATTTGCCGTCGGTCACGGTGACGCCGTCAGTTACGCATTTCCAACCGCTGAATATATATCCCGCTTTAGTCGGCTGGCTTACGCTTTCGGAAAGTCCGACTGTGACCTCGTTGTTTGGGATCACGCTTTGAGTGTCGATGGCTGTTGCCTTGTCGGTGTCGCTGTAATAAATTACGTCAGGTATTTCCGCCCATACAGCGGCAAAGTTTTGATAACCGTACGGACCGCCTTCGTCGTCTTTGCTGATGAACTGTATTGATTCCCTTATATCTGTTTCATCACATGCGTAGTCGGGCCACACATAGGTACACGGTGCCCATCCGACAAAATAATAGCCGTCCACGGCAAATTCGGCATCAGGTGCGGGGGTCCATGTTTCGATCTGGTTTGATGTAGCCGAATCCCAATAAGAATTATATACACCCACGCCGTTGAGTTTTATCGAGCCGTCGTCACGTTTGGTATAATAGCTGCTCAGATAGTAGAGGGTGTTGTAGTTCAGTTTGTGTACGCTGTAATTCTCTGTAGTGCTTATACCCGAGTTGCCGGGCTCATTTTTGAAGAAATTGATATAACACGAATTTATATCCAGATACTCGATCTCATAATAATACGTTTCATCTGCGGATGCACTGGCTAAGGGAGAATCCCAGAAATGGTCGCAATGACCTATATATCCATAGTGAGCCTGCGGCAATTGATTTTCCTCATAGCCTTCAGAGCGGATATTATTGCCTATATGATATTTGATATTATATGAGCTGTAATTTTTATTGGGAACTGAAAGAAAATCTATCGACGAGTCTTTCTTTATGAAGGCAGAGGAGGTTCCCGTCTCGCTGACCCATGATGAAGAGGCCTGCCCGCATGTATAATAGCCTCCTATACTTTCGAGGCATCCGGAATAAACCGATCCTGTGTAGGTGTCGTTGGTTATAAACCTGCCGTTTTTGACGGTAGCTGTAACTTTGACAAAATCATCCGAATTGGTTATACACCACACAGCATACAGCATATGATCTTGGTCCATTAAAACGGAATCCCCAGCTTTCAAGACTTCCGATTCGGAATAAGCATTGTCATAGGCATCAATATAACCTGTGTCGGTCTTTTTGACAGGCGGAAGCGGTTCATCTACCGACCAGCCGACAAAACTGTAGTATGAAGGATAGGCGGTATATGTGTTGCTTGTTACAACGGCAGAGCTGTTTAACTCATAATCATTTTCATCATCAATAATTATATAGCTTATGTTTGCAGGATCTGTGGGATAGGTGTAAGATTGATGGTTCTGATCTGTAGCAATATACACATGCTCCGGCGATAGGTTCATATGATACCGCAGTTTGGTGGTCGATCGCCAAACCGGCGTTGCCGTGAAGGTGTAGACTATTTCGCCCGTGGCGGGGTCTATTCTTTCAAATTTAGAGCCGGGTATTATATATTTACGGGAAGAGTT
>JBGUUF010000460.1:0-1314 GCA_045133435.1 Acutalibacteraceae bacterium | reverse complement strand
AGGGCGGCAGTGTCGGTGAACGCGAGCCTAAAACTAAGCTGATCATGGCAATTCTCGGTGCTGTCTCGCTCGGTGCGGGATATTATATCTCGGCTACCACAAAAAATCCTATTGATTCATTGGTCAATTTCTTTATCGCAGTGATGCTGGTAATAGTAGGCACATATTTAATTTTCACCGCCGGCAGTATTGCATTGTTAAAACTGCTTCGTAAAAATAAAAAATATTACTACAAGCCAAATCACTTCATCTCGATCTCTGGCATGGTTTACCGCATGAAGCAGAATGCTGTCGGTCTTGCCAATATCTGCATTCTCTGCTCCGCAGTCATAATAACAATATCTACTACCGTTTCACTGCGTATTGGTACCGAAAGTGCAGTACGCAATCAATATCCTTATGACGTTTTTATAGGCGTATACGATAATGAATCAGAACCTGCACCCGATAATGCAATAGATATTATACACGAAGCCGCTCAGGAAACATTGGATAATCTGGGATTAAAAATGGGCGACAGTATCGACTTCACGGTATCGTCTTTTTATGCTGCTCTTCAGGATGACGTATTCGTAACTGATTATCAGGCTTCGGACTCAAACCAAATCTATTATTTTGAGATATTATCGCTTGATGAATACAATAAAATGACGGGGTCTAACGAAACCTTAAAAAACGATGAGGTTTTGTACGGTACAGCGTCAGGCGAATATAATACTGACATCATTAAAATATTTGATAAAGCATATACCGTAAAAAATCAAATCAAATCCCTTCCCCCGGAATTGACAAAGAGTTACAGTATGATCACATTTCTCGTGGTCGTCAAGGACAATGCAAGCAGGGAGTTTATAACCGATTACGTCTGTCAAAAATCCGGTATGTATAAATACTATACACATTATTATTATTTCAACATAGACGGCGGAAGTTCAGATTTACGAATCAAAGCTTATGATGAATTTCACAATGCTATATCAGAAAAAGCCTATGAACAGATCGAAGAGGGTTTCGGCATTACCTATGGAGGGTATGATATATCATTGAAAGAAAATATTAATATGTACAGCGGCTTGCTCTTTGTGGGAATTTTCATGGGAATACTGTTTTTAGCTGCAACTGTTCTTATCATCTATTACAAACAGCTCACTGAGGGGCACGAGGACTTCGCACGCTATCAGATCATGCAGAAGGTCGGACTTACTCCGCGCGAGATAAAATCCTCCATCAACTCGCAGGTCATGACAGTGTTCTTCCTGCCGCTAGTAACTGCTGTAATTCATATGTGCTTTGCTTTTCCGATGATGAACAAGT
>JBGUUF010000459.1:0-1172 GCA_045133435.1 Acutalibacteraceae bacterium | reverse complement strand
CTTGCGGTTATCCTCTTTTGCTTTTTCGGCTTCCCTAAGCGCTTCCTGAAGCGCCAGGCTCTCGCACACCTCATCATCGACGTCCTTAAAACCGCAAACGATTCCCATCTTGCCGTCGGGCATATCCATCCTGACGCACTCCACACGGAAGTAATGCTGCGTTCCGTCGCCCATCTCGCGAAGATATACTACGTTGTACATCGGGTGCGTGTTCAGCTGATCCACAATGTTTTTCAAATCAAGCTCCCGCCGCACACGCGCGTCGTCCTGATGCGCAACGACCAAATCGACATACTTCTCCTTAGCGACAGTGTATGACAGCCCGAACGCCTGTCGGTTTGCCGCGGAGTGGATAGTTTTTCCTGCAATATCTCCGCGATACAGCTGGAAGGTCTCCGCTTCAATATCATCGATCACCCACACGGTATTATACGGTCTGCACAGAGCGTTTATGACCTCCTGACGGAACGCCGCGTCGGAGCGCGCAAGCTCATGCTGCTCGGTGATGTCCGATACGAACGCATAGTAAACGTTGCCGTATTTCCCTGTATCGGCATAGTGGCCGCTTTCGCCGATCCAGCGCACTTCGCCGTCGCTCTTAATGATGCGGTATTCAACGTCATACTGATTGTCGTCGCTCTTTGCAATTTGCGACGCCATCGAATCATACACATCGGTATAGTCATCGGGATGAATAATATTTTGAAAATTGCATTCGGTCGTTTTTTTGAACTCGTCCCCGGTGCGGCAGTCAAACACCTTTATCGCGGCTTGGTTAGCATAAACCAGTCCCCACGGCTCTTCTGCCTTGTAAATGAAGAATCCGCGCACCATATGCCTGCCGATCTCTTCGATCGCGCTCATGATTTCGTCGGTCAATCGAAACTGCTTACCATCCATAAAAAACCTCCTTTGCACAAAAATATCCGTTCATCACAGCAATCATAGTCAATTGCTGTTCAATTATGCAAAAAGTATACCATATCATTTCAAAATAATCTACCCTATATTTTGCTTTGCACAAATAATATTGTATTTTTTAGCGAATTTTAGCAACTTTTCAATATTATTCGTATCGGTATCTAAAGTCTTTTATTGCTCAGCGCCCACATTTGCAATCCGTTTCGGTCGTCCCGGCCGAGGGATCGTTGCCGTCGCCGACGTCGGGCTAT
>JBGUUF010000458.1:0-1504 GCA_045133435.1 Acutalibacteraceae bacterium | reverse complement strand
TCACGCGATTTTTCACGGCATTGATGCGGAAATTCTGACCGCCGCCGTTGAGTTCGGTATAAAATCAGCCGCAGAGAAATTCGAGCTTGATGAAGCGGTGCTTCGGCAGGATTTTTCCGCTGAGTTAACTGAATTCACGCTCACTGACGGCAGTGTACCGGCAGGACAGCTGCGTGAATTCTTGCGCACAGAGGACGGCGAATTCGCGGCGGTCGGAGATTTCGGCAAAATGCTGAGCGGGTTCATGCCCCATTGGAAGATCCGCGAGGCGGCGCGGGTGTTCGCATCGTTCTCCGAGATGTCCTACCGCAAATCGGGTGGCAGGGTGTACGGTCTGTCGGGCGGCAAATTGGCGGTTAGCCGAGATTGTGACGATATTGCCGCGCTGGAGGATATTTTCAGCCAAAAGACAGGCTGCTGAACAATTGAACAGCTTATTAGATCGGTATTGGGTCCAATGCCGATTTTTGCTATGTGCGAATATTGAATGTTGATTTGTTTTGTGCATTGTGCTATAATTTTTGTGACCAATAAATCTAAAAGGAGCTAATCAAATGGGAAAATACATACTTGCACTCGACCAGGGCACAACAAGCTCAAGGGCGATTTTATTTGATAAAGAACAAAACATCATTGATATATCGCAGAAGGAATTTCCGCAGCTCTATCCCCGTGAGGGATGGGTGGAGCACGACCCGATGGAGATCTATGCCTCGCAGTACAGCGTGATTACCGAGATAATCGCGCGCAGCGGAATCCGCGCCGAGGACATCCACGCGATAGGCATTACCAACCAGCGCGAAACTACTGTCGTGTGGGATAAAAACACGGGCGAGCCTGTGTACAACGCGATAGTCTGGCAGTGCCGACGCACCTCGGACTACTGCACGGAATTAGCTCAGCAGGGCAAGGATAAGCTGATTCATCAAAAGACAGGTCTGCTCATCGACGCTTATTTCAGCGCGACCAAAATCCACTGGATATTGGAAAATGTCGAGGGTGCTCGTGAGCGTGCCGAGCGCGGTGAATTGATCTTCGGCACGGTGGATACATGGATTTTATGGAAGCTGACGGGCGGAAAGGTTCACGCGACAGATTACACAAACGCCTCCCGCACGATGCTTTTCAACATCAACACACTGCAATGGGATGACGAACTGCTCGAATTGTTCGGAATACCGAAATGCATGCTCCCCGAGGTGAGATCAAGCGGTGAGATTTACGGATATGCGGATATATTCGGCGCGAAAATTCCGATAGGCGGCATTGCGGGCGACCAGCAGGCGGCACTTTTCGGACAGGCTTGCTTTAATGCCGGCGAGAGCAAGAACACCTACGGCACGGGATGCTTCATGCTGATGAACACGGGTGATACGCCGATCTTCAGCACGCACGGACTTGTCACAACTCTCGCCGCGACCTGCAAGGGCGAACAGCCGAATTATGCGCTCGAGGGCAGTGTATTTGTCGGCGGAGCAGTGGTTCAATGGCTGAGAGATTCCAT
>JBGUUF010000457.1:0-4602 GCA_045133435.1 Acutalibacteraceae bacterium | reverse complement strand
ACATCCGCGCTGTTGTCGGGGCGGTCGATGTGCCTTGCATCCCCCGTCTCGGCGATAAACTCGCAGTCGCCCATCATGTTTTCCTTGGCATAATTCACAGCATTATCTGCAAGCTCCAGCAAGTGCACCTCATTGCCGCGTTTGGCAAGCCACGCTGAATACACGCCTATCCCGCCGCCCACATCATAAATCACACTGCCGCTCTTTATGTATTCAGCGAGAATCTCCTTGGTGCGGTAAAATTCCACCTTGCCCAAGCCGTGCTCAAGCCTGCCTATCTCCGCACCTGCATTGTAAAAATCATAAATTTCACTCATTTTTCATATTCCTCCCTCAATATTGAATAAATCGCCGAATCGCAAATGCCCTGATTGTTCATTCCCGATTGACGCAATGTACCCTCGTACTTCAAGCCGCATTTGAGCATTACCCTGCCCGAATTAGGATTATTGGTATCGTGCACTGCTTCAATGCGGTTGACATCAGTATTCTCAAACAGAAACTTTATCACCGCCGCGAATGCTTCGGATGTAATGCCCTTGTGCCACCATTTGCGACCGATACCGTATCCGATTTCCAATGACTTTACAGCTTCATTCATCTTCACGACAGATATTGCGCCCACAGGCTCACCGATTTCTTTCAATTCAATCGCCCAGTGCAACTCGCCATTTGCATACGAATTTTCTACATATTCAAGATAGCCAGCGACATCTTCAACTCTCTCGTATGGCGGCCATGTCATAAATTTTGTGACCTCGGCATCGCTCGCCCAGTTGTTGAACATCGCCTGCGCGTCGTCCTTGCTGAATCGGCGCAATATAAGCCTCTCTGTTTCAATAGGCTGTGTTCCTACATGGTTCATAAAATAAACCCTCCTAAAAAATAAATTGTATATTAAAACGGCGGCTGTCCCCGCAAGGTCAACCGCCGTTTACTTCGCTATTAGTCAAGGTTAAGCTCCAGCTTCTCGCCGTCCTTCCACAATCTTTCCAGATCGTAGAATTCTCTGGCTTCTTCGCTGAACACATGCACCACTACATTGTTGTAATCCATGACGATCCATGAATTTGTGCCATGACCCTCGATGTGGTCGGGTGTGATACCCTCCTGCTTGAGCTTGAATTCAACCTCGTCTGCGAGTGCCTTGACATGTGTGGAGCTGCCGCCCGTTGCTATTACGAAATAATCTGCAAGCGATGTTACCTCGCGTACATATATTACCGACAAATCCTGTGCGATTTTGTCGCTTAGTATCTTTGCACATTGAAGTGCCATATCTCTTGATTCCATGTGTGTATTCTCCTTAATTCAAAATTATTTTTATTTAATCAACAGGTTCCGGGAAGTTAATATCCTCTGCTGTTAGTTTATCGCCGTAGGGCATAAGATATGTATTTATCGCTTCCAACGTCAGCTCTTCGTGGCAGACATAATACGACTGGTGCGTGCTGTGGGGGATTCCCCAATGCGAATAACCGGGCATCTCAAACATATTCAGAGAATCTGTATCGCATTTTTTGACCGGTGCGATAAAAGAACGTATGTCTGCAAGGCTCATATCGGTGCTGAAATTTCCATATGCCGCTGTAAGCACCGACAAAATATCTATCACAGACATATCTGTCACCTTTTCCAGCATAGCGTGAATTATCTTGCGCTGAGCCTTCACGCGACCCAGATCGCCGTCCGTGTATGCCTGACGGTTTCGCATGAATTTCAGTGCCATTTCGCCGTCCAGATGATTCTCACCCGCAGGAAGCGTCACATATTCGTTCTTGTTCGGGTAGACCTTGAGCTCTTCGTCGAGCGTAATGTCAACTCCGCCCATAGCGTCAACAACCTTCTCAAAGCCGTCAAAATCGAACAGAACATAGTGGTCGATAGGCAAGCCGAGGTAATTATTTATAAAGCGTATCAGCGCGCTTATGTTGCTCTCGGTCTTTCTGCCGACTGTTCCGCCGCAGACGTTGTGAATACGGTCGGTCATCTCACTGCGCTTCACCGCACAATTGCAGGTTTCGCACCAGTTGACAGTCTGGGGGTTGTTATAAACAGCATTGACCTTATGCGGAGATGCGCTTGCATCACCGACGTATGTATCGCGCGGTATCTGCATGACGTTCATCTCGTGCGCCGCATTGTCAAAGCATAATATCCATATACAGTCGGTCAGCTTAGTGCTTTTGTCTACGCCGACTATCAGAAAATACGTCACCTTGTCCTTATTTTCTTCTGCGGTTATCAGACGCTCCTGAATAGTGGTATCATTTACGTCTTCCGCGCCATCGTCGGAAAATACAGCCTTAGAGGTGTAGAGGTCGCTGACCGTCATCGAAGCAAGTATTGACACTATTACTATCAGGCAAAATGCCGCCACTATTATCGTGCTGCCTTGTTTTCTCGCGTTTTGCGGGGATGAATGACCGCCTGACGGCTTATTTCTGACCGCCGAATTCGGGGGTCGTTTTCTCGAAGCTGTCTGTGAACTCCTCGCTTGAGGATTTCGGCTGTACTGCTGAGTGCTGCGCCGCCGCCCTTCAAGCTCCTGCTGTCTGCGCCTTTTTCTGTTCGGGTCGCGCGGAGTGTAATGCTGCTGATATTCAATATCATTTGGAGCACCGCCGTTCACGACCCGAACCCTGCGGCGATGACGTTCTGCCGCCCGTCGCGAGGCTTCGTCAATTGCCGCAGCCTGCTTTCTCCTGCGCATCATAACCGCAAAATAATCATCTGAATAATCATCGTCTGTATCGCCGAAGTTGTTGTCATCATACGAATTTCTGTCATCATAACTCATGTTAAATTCCCCCTTAGCAGATGCTTGCCCAACTACTTGCTCAGCATTATCTCATTGTATGCCGCGCAGGTGTGCGGCTCGATGGGAGCATGCTTTTTAAGCTGTTCCTCGATGCTGAACGCCAGCGCTTCCTCCATCGCCAATTCCAGACTGACGTTGCACGCCTCGCGCATGTGCTCCACGCCGTCATAATCACGCTCGGCCGAGGTGTAATCGGCGATGTAGATTATCTTCTCAAGCAGGCTCATTCCCGCGCGCGCCGTCGTGTGATAACGCACAGCGTTGAGAATATCCGCGTCGGTAATGCCGAGTTCTTTTTCAAGATACACCGCGCCCGCGATTGCATGCCAGAGCGAAGGCGCGTTTTTCTCCACGTCGTTCATTTCAACGCCGTATTTCTGCATTATTTCAAGCTGCTCTTTTTTGCCGGCATCCTTCATGACGTCGTGCATCAAGCCCGCAAATTCAGCCTTTTCCACGTCGCCGCCGTATTTCTCTGCAAGCCTCACAGCCTCGGCGGAAACATTGATCGAATGATTAAATCTCCAGTCGGTCAGACGTTTTTTGAGATGCTTTGTGTAATGCTTTCTTTCCTGCTCTGTCAATGCCGTCAATCCTTTCTATGAATTCACAAATAAAGCTCGTTATCGTATATAAATCGTTCCACCCTCGGAGGCACGAGTCCGCCTATCGGCTGAGAATTTTTGACCATTTCTCTTATTTTTGACGAGGAAATATCTACCTCGCGTTCGTCTGCTACGATACCTCGGCACCCGACCGCCGCCAAATACTCGCGGTATTTATTCAGTTCATCCGCCGAAACGCCGTCGCGCGGCATGGTGCAGAAGGTCGCAAGCGTTTTGAGCCTGTCGAAATCATACCAAGTCTCCAGCGTGACGAACATATCCGCGCCCATCACCATGTATATCTCGCTGTCGGGATACATCTCATGCAGTGCACCAAGCGTGATCACCGAATAGCTCTTGCCGCTGCGCTTCACCTCAAAATCGCTGACCTCAAGCAAGCCTTCCGAATCCTCCGCCGCCAGTCGGCACATCTCCAATCGCACCTCGGCGGGCACATCGGAATTCGCCTTGTGTGGCGGCGTACCCGTGGGGATTATCAGAAACTTGTCCAAATTCAGCCGTCTGCTCCACAGCCGCGCGAGATTCAGATGACCGTTGTGCGGCGGATTGAATGTTCCGCCGAAAAAACCGATTTTCATCTTCTCTTCTTGTCCTTCGGAAGCTCGATGACGGGATTTTTCTTGTTTACGCGGAAAAGCACGAATTTGCGTCCGATGACCTGCACGACATCCGAATTTGTCTGCTCGGCAAGCTGCTCGGCGCACTCGCGCACGTCGATAGGAGCGGTTTCGAGAACCTTGCCCTTGACCAGTTCACGCGCGGTCAGTGCATCCTCGGTCTGCTTGACTATATTGTCTGCAAGTCCGCCCTTGCCCACCATAACTATCGTGTCGATGTCGGCGGCGAGTGAACGCAGAAACGCTCTCTGTTTGCTGTTTAACATTTAACTTCCTCCAAAAACAAATAATAAAAAATATTTTACATCATTTTTATGCGCTCTGCAATATGCAAAACTGATATTTTACAAATATTTCCGAATAAAATAAAAATTAAGGAGATTGTAAAATAAAAATGCAAAAATAAAAAGCCGTCAGTTATAATTCCAAGTTTCATATCTTTTCCCTCAGTTTTCAGCTTCCAAACGCTCTGCAAGCAGTCTGAGTGCCTTACCTCGGTGGCTCATGGAATCTTTGCGCTCGCCCGAAATTTCCGCGA
>JBGUUF010000456.1:0-2475 GCA_045133435.1 Acutalibacteraceae bacterium | reverse complement strand
ATATGCCTCATCAACAGCGTCAAAGTGCTGCTTGAGGTCGTTTTCGTTGTGATATTCGTCGAGAACGTTGACATCAAGACCAAGCGACTGGAGTTCCTTGATAAGAACCTTGAAGGACTCGGGGATACCCGGCTTCGGTACATTCTGACCCTTGATGATAGCTTCGTAGGTCTTTACACGACCAACGATATCGTCCGACTTGACTGTCAGGATTTCCTGAAGTGTGTAAGCCGCGCCGTATGCTTCGAGCGCCCAAACTTCCATTTCACCGAAACGCTGACCGCCGAACTGAGCCTTACCGCCCAACGGCTGCTGAGTAACAAGTGAGTACGGACCTGTGGAACGCGCGTGGATCTTATCGTCAACGAGGTGATGCAGCTTGAGATAGTACATGTAACCGACTGTTACGCGGTTGTCGAACTTCTCGCCGGTACGTCCGTCGTAAAGCTCTGTCTTACCGTCTGTGGGCAGACCTGCTTCCTCAAACATCTCAACGATATCGCTTTCGTGAGCGCCGTCGAATACGGCTGTCATTACCTTGTAATCCTCGCCGTACTTCTTGCCGAGTGCGCTTGCAGCCATACCAAGGTGAACTTCAAGCACCTGTCCGATATTCATTCGCGAAGGAACGCCCAGCGGGTTAAGAACGATGTCAAGCGGTGTACCGTCGGGGAGGAACGGCATGTCTTCGACAGGGAGGATCCTGGAGACAACACCCTTGTTTCCGTGACGACCTGCCATCTTATCGCCGACGCTGATCTTTCTCTTCTGAGCCAGATAAACTCTGACCACCTTGTTTACGCCGGGGGCAAGCTCATCGCTGTTTTCCTTGGTAAATACCTGGACATCAACAACGATACCGCTTTCGCCGTGAGGAACCTTGAGGGAGGTGTCGCGGACTTCGCGAGCCTTTTCGCCGAAGATAGCGCGGAGCAGTCTTTCCTCAGCAGTCAGCTCTGTCTCGCCCTTCGGAGTTACCTTACCGACGAGGATGTCGCCTGCGTGAACCTCTGCACCGATGTGTACGATACCGTTTTCGTCGAGGTTTTTGAGTGCATCGTCACCGACATTCGGGATGTCTGCGGTGATGTTTTCCGGACCGAGCTTGGTATCTCTGGCTTCGGTTTCAAATTCTGCAATATGGATAGAGGTGAACTGGTCGTCGCGAACGATTTTCTCGTTAAGCAGAACAGCGTCCTCGTAGTTGTAGCCTTCCCAGGTCATAAAGCCGACAAGCATGTTCTTGCCGAGCGCGATCTCACCGTTCTGTGTGGAAGGACCGTCAGCGATAACGTCGCCCTTTTCCACATGATCGCCGTAACTTACGATCGGGATCTGATTGAAGCAGTTGCCCTGGTTGGAGCGCATGAACTTTATAATATGATAGGTGTCGATAGTCTCTGTACCATCGACTTTAATGCGGATTTCGTCGGCACTTACATAGATTACCTTGCCCGAATGCTCGGCAAGAACGCAGTTGCCGGAGTCAACGCCCGCCTTGTATTCCATACCGGTACCGACGATAGGTGCCTGTGTGCGGAGCAGCGGAACAGCCTGCTTCTGCATGTTGGAACCCATGAGAGCGCGGTTTGCGTCATCGTTCTCGAGGAAGGGAATCATAGCAGTAGCGACCGAAACGAGCATCTTCGGTGAAACGTCCATATAGTCAATTTTATCGACTTCGATTTCGAGGAATTCGCCTCTGTATCTTGCGGTAGCTCTCGGCTTGACGAATGTACCGTCGGGATTGAGGGGTTCGTTAGCCTGAGCAACAATGAATTCGTCCTCGATGTCAGCCGGCATGTAGCGAACTTCGTCAGTAACTCTGCCGGTTTCCTTGTCAACCTTGCGGAACGGAGCCTCGATAAAGCCGTAATCGTTGACGCGGGCGTAGGTTGCGAGGTAGGAAATCAGACCGATGTTCGGACCTTCAGGAGTTTCGATAGGACACATACGGCCGTAGTGACTGTAGTGAACGTCACGAACTTCAAAGCCTGCGCGGTCTCTTGACAAACCGCCCGGACCGAGGGCCGAAAGTCTTCTCTTATGAGTAAGCTCAGCAAGCGGGTTGTTCTGATCCATGAACTGCGAGAGCGGGGATGTTCCGAAGAACTCCTTGATCGCAGCATTCACGGGTCTGCTGTTGATGAGCGTGGTGGGAGTCATCTTGTCGATATCGTTGATGCCCATCTTCTCGCGAACGCCCTTTTCCAGACGTGCGAAACCGATTCTGAACTGATTCTGGAGCAGCTCGCCGACTGAACGGATTCTTCTGTTGCCCAGATGGTCGATGTCGTCAAGTGTGCCCACGCCGTTTGCAACGCAGTTGAAATAGTTGATAGTGGCGAAAATGTCGTCGCGTGTGATGTGCTTGGGGATAAGCTCATTCTTGCGCTCGATGACTGCTTCACGAATTTCATCGTCAGTCTCGCAGGTGTCGAGAATGTCCTTGAGCACTACAACGCAGACCTTTTC
>JBGUUF010000455.1:0-7717 GCA_045133435.1 Acutalibacteraceae bacterium | reverse complement strand
TGATAGTCTCGAATTTTCATGTTCGCAATTTCGGCGCAGGTGAAAGCGTCCATCGCGATGGAGTTGTATTTTATGTTGTTGGTGTGATGCGACATGTCTATATCCGACGAACGCACGCGATGAGTGTAGATATATTCGCCGTTTTCGGGGACTTTTACCTTATCCAGCTCAATGTCAAGCGTCTCAGGAAAGTCAAGCTCCATCGGGAATCCGATAGATTTTATGCGCATGACGTTCTGTTTTTTGAAGTCGAGTGCGCACAATTCGCCCTTTGCCTCAAACAGAGGTTCCTCGTCGCTGTCCACCGCGACGCAGTTCCATATGGCAAATCTTGATGACGGCTTAGAGGGGAATATCTCCAAAATTATTCTTTCATTAAAAAACGGCATGCGGTCTATCACAATTTTTTCTTTTGTAACGACCCAGAATGCGTCCAAGGTATCTTTAAGGATAAAGTTGCTGATCTTAAATTTTTCACATTGTTCCGTGACTAAATTCTGAAATAACTCCATTGCGGATTTTACATTAAGATGTGCACCCTCGTCGAGCATACCCGAAGTGACAATGAACTGTTTTTTTAATTTTGCAGGTTCGTTCATAATAGCATCAAGATCCTTTCTCTAATACAATTATTTCACAAATTCAAGCATTTGTCAATACACAATGTTCTGTTAATGTGTAAATTTTGTTCAATAATCTATAATAAAAAGCGCATAACTCGTTTATAAGTTATGCGCTGTGAATTAATTTTTTACATATGAATGGAATTTGGGATATTCATGTATTACGAGCAGAACTGCGGAGAGTATACCTATTTCGCACCACTGACGCTGAGACAGCAGGACAAAACCGAATATCGAGTTGAGGTGGGGAACGCAGGTGATAGCCAGAGCGACCGCCATAATTGCAAATATCGCGAGGAGTATCTTTCCGTTTTTGAAAATTCGCGAGCAGAACAACGGCTTTTCGGAACGTGCGCATATTGCCTGCAACAGAATGCCGACCGTTATCGTGATAAATGCCATCGTCAGTCCCTCGGATTGACTGAATGTGGGGTTCAACTGCACGAAACCGGTGCCCGCCGCGTATGCAAACAGTGCCATCATAGCGGTTGCGATGCCGTCAAGCACCGCGCGAAGCTCGCCGAATATCCCAAGGGGATTTCCGTCGTTTATCTCAGGCGTTCTGAGCATTATGTCGCTTTCGGGGACTTCGCGTGCAAATGCGGGCTGAATGAGCCAAAATACCAAAAGATTGAGCAGCATGATAGGCAGCAGCTTGAGCACAGCCGAACCAAATATCATCTTGCCGAGAATTATCGTGACACCCTCGGCGATGGCGGTGCTTATGCAATATTCGGTGAGCTTGGAAATATTGCGCTTGATGAGCCGTCCTTGCTTTATTAGCGAGGATATGTTTACGAAGTTTCTGTCGGGCAGAGTGACATCCGCCGCGTCAACCGCGACATCGGTTGCGGTCGATTTGACCGTGCAGCTTATATCGGCGCAGTGCAGTGCGGGAGCGTCGCCAAGCCCGCCGGCGGTCATGAGCACGCAGTGTCCTTTAGCCTGCCACGCCTTTATCAGGCGGATCTTATCTTCGGGGGTGATTCTGGCGAACACGGAATACTTTTCGATAGATTTAGCAAGCTTTTTGTCTGACATTTTTGCCAGTTCTTCGCCTGTCACAGCGAGGTCGTTTTTCTGCATGATACCCAGCCTGCGCGCTATTGAGCATGCAGTGGCGGGATGGTCACCGGTTATCATCACGGTGCGTATGCCTGCATCGGAGCATGCGTGCACAGCCTCTTCAACATCCTCTCTGTGGGGGTCGAGCATGCCTATCAGACCGATAAATGTCAGCTCGTTTTCCACCGATTCGGCGGTTATTTTCTCGGGAAGCTGGCTCAATGCATGCACAGCCACGGCGATAACACGCAGACCTTCGCCGCACAGCTCAGCGTTTCGGCGATTTATCTCGTCTATATTGGTGTTGGTGCATTTTTCCACCAGCACATCAGGCGCACCCTTGGTGACCACCAGATAAAGACCGTTGACATCGTGAATGACCGTCATCAGCTTGCGCGACGAATCAAACGGGATCTCCGCCACGCGCGGGAATTCCTCAAACAGCTTGTCTATGTCGTTGCCGTTGCGCACATATGCCGAGATGATAGCCGCCTCAGTCTGATCGCCCGTGATTTTTTCGTTTCCGTTGCTGCTTTGGGTGATAACACTGTCACAGCAGAGCGCGGAGCACTGCATCAGATATTTCATTTCGTCCGACCAGAAGCCCTCGTCAACCGCCGAGGGAGTGTCGCCGAACGGCCATGCCTTTGCTACGCTCATTTGATTCATAGTGAGCGTGCCGGTTTTGTCGGTGCATATAATTGATGTACAGCCGATGACCTCGGCTTTTTTGAAGCTTCTGAGCGTGACGCCGTTTGTTTCGAGATTTTTTGCGCCGCGAGCGAGCGAGTATATAGTGCTCTGCGGCAGTCCGAATGGGATAACGCACACTATCAACGTGAGCGCAAATGCTATGTAGTCGTAAATATCGCTTTCAACAAGCAGTGAACGCAGCTCGTCGAGATTTTGCGGGATATTCGGCAAGCCTGTGCGGAGCAGGGTCGCGGCAAGCATTCCTATGCAAACCGCCACGATAATCAGCGCGATGTCGGAGCGCAGGCGTTTTGCGTTTGCGACCAGTCGGGTGCGGCTGTTGATCTTGTTTATGTTAGAGCCGTATTTCAGCGCCATCTGCGTATTGCTGCCGGTTTCAGTGACCATCATCAAAGCGCGCCCCGAAAGTGCGACCGTCCCTGAGTAGACCATGTTGATGCGTTCCTCAAGCGGGGTATTTTCGGGCAGAAGAGCCTCGCAGTCCTTCATTATGGGGGTGGAGTCGCCTGTGATGAGACTTTCGTCACAGGTGAAGGAGGTTGTGATGAGCAAACGACCGTCGGCTGGGATAATATCGCCCGCTTCAAGCATTACGATGTCGCCCGGAACGAGCTTTTCGACATCAATGACCTTGTTTTCCTGATTGCGCAGAACGCAAACAGAAGCGGCAGATTTTTCCTGAAGATTGATTATCGTAGTGTCGGCAAGTCTCTCTCTGTGCGTGCTTATAGCCGCCCACACCACTGCCGCCGTGAGCATGAAGGCGGAATAGATCAGTCCCGAAAGAAGCTGAGTTTTGTCAGCCGCATTGAGGATAGCGTCGTCTGTAAGTGTGGTGGCAAGCAGAGCCGCGGATATTATTATAAGGATAAGGCTGACGGGAGCGAAGAGATTGCCTATAAATAAACGCAGCTTGGATTTCTTTTTTCTTTCCGTCACGGTGTTCTCGCCGTAATCATCGAGTCGGACGCCGACCTGCATATCGTTGAGTCCGCGTCTGGGCTGAGAATTCAATTTCTCCGCGACGACTTCTTTTTTTTCGCTGTGCCATATCATAATAAAAGGAAGCTCCTTTCCGATAATTCCATTTAGAATTTATGGGTAGAAAAAGTGTTACAGCAACATTCTATCAATTTTTTTGCAATATTTCAAGTGCATATTGTAAATCTCTTGCACTTGATGATTTACAGCGGCAAATTTTAATGATATAATGTGTAATATCATTTGCAGTCAAAAGGAGTTTTTTATGCTGGTCAAGGGAGTAATATTTGATATGGACGGCGTGCTGGTGGACAGTGAGAGGCTTTATCTGCGATTTTGGCGCGAGGCGTGTGCAGCATTCGGCCTGAATCTCAGCGAGGAGCAAGGTCTTAGCCTGCGCAGCAATTCCCCCGAGGAAGCCATACCGAAATTCAAGGCGTGGTTCGGGGAGGACACCGATTATATGCAGATCCGCGAGCTTCGCAGGAAGCAGATGGCGGCTTATATCGACGCTAACGGCGTGGATTTGAAGCCGGGCGCGGCAGAATTGGTGGAATATCTCAAATCGCGCGGCATAAAGATCGCGTTAGCCACAGCCTCGCCGATAAAGCGGGCGGAGCATTATTTGTCGCCGCACGGACTTTTCGATAAATTCGATGCTGTAGTTGGCGGAGGAACGGTCGCAAAAGGCAAGCCCGCGCCCGATATTTATATATGCGCCGCGCAGTCGCTGGGATTGCCGTGCAGAGAGTGCATAGCCGTAGAGGATTCACCGAGCGGGATAATTTCCGCTCACACAGCGGGATGCATAGCCGTGATGGTGCCCGACCTCACCCCGCCGCAAGATGAGCTGTTGCCGATGATAGACCATGTGTGCGAAAATCTCGGTGAGATAAAGTCACTTTTGGATTGAGCCGACAGCTATATTTTTTCGCGCAGACGCTCCAGTATTCTTTTTTCAATTCGGCTGACGTAGGAGCGGGAAATGCCCATTTTCTTTGAAATTTCCATCTGAGTAAGCGGCTTGCGCCCGTCCAGACCATATCTTCTGATGATGATGTCGCGCTCTCTTTCGTCGAGGTCGGAGTTGATAAGCTCTTTCAGCTTGCTGCATTTTATCGACAGGTCGATATCGTCGGAAATAGTGTCGTCAACAGCGATTATGTCCATTAATGTAAGTACATTGCCGTGCCGGTCGGTGTCTATAGGTTCGTTCATGGAAATATCCAGCGCATTTTTCTTGCCCGAACGCAGATACATCAGGATTTCGTTTTGTATACATATGGCAGCGTAAGAGGATAGCTTGTGCCCCTTTTCGGGGCGAAATGTATCTACGGCCTTGATAAGACCAATTGTGCCGATCGAAATCAGGTCGTCGCTGTCGGACACTGCTGAATTGTATTTTTTGCTTATGTGAGCCACCAGCCGCAGATTGTGCTCGATCAATTTTTTTCTGGCATTTTTGTCGCCGTTTGCCATGTCGTCGATGTATTTTTTCTCCTCGGCGGCGGATAATCTGGGTGGAAATCCCGAAATCGACGAGACACTCAGAAAAAGGCTGTAAAGACCGCCGAGCGCTTCAATTATCATGTCTTTAAAAGCATACAGAATGTTCATAAAATCAACTCCGCACATAAATTTAATATATAATATTCAGCAGAGTTCGTCTGTGTGCCTGTCAATTTTGTAAAGAAAAAACGCATGAATCGTAATCGCGAAATTCATGCGTTTAAATTATTGATTTGATACGACAAAATCATTCGCCCGGAAACGGCTTGAATTTTTCCTGCCCGAGACCGCCCATAGGCTTGTAGCCGCCGTCCGACGTGAACATAAATTCGGGGTGATTAGCCGCCTTGATGAACGGGTGATTTTCGGCGTTTTTAACATTCTGATTGTGCGGGCAGACCTCACGGCAGAGATTGCAGCCCTTGACCGCAGTGCCCTGTCTCAGCAGGAATGCGTTGCTCGGCGATTTCAGGGAAGAGACGTATTTCACACAGCTCGCCTTGTCGAAGCCAGTTTCCTCTGAAAGTGCATGCGCGGGGCACAGCTTAATGCACTTTTTGCAGTGCTCGCAATATTCGATCTTGCCGCCCGTCTCAGGAATCTGCAGATCGGTGACGATGCTGCCCGTGAAGCAGAACGAGCCGTAATCTGGGGTTATGAGCAGTCCGCTGTCGCCGATTATACCCAGACCGCTCTGCGCCGCCGCCTTAACGTCGGGAATAGGCGAATTGTCGAGAAACCACACGAATTCGTATTCCTCAAAAGCCTTGCAGAGCGCGTCGGAAGTCATTTGGAGCATCTGAGAGGCTACTCGGCGCAGGCGGAATATTTCATCGGGATTTTTCTCAAGTTCAGCGATCTTACAGGGAAAAACGACCGATATGACCGATTCTGCATGATTCGGCAGCTTGTTTTTATTCGGACAAGCTATCAGTTCTCCCTCAATATCGTGAAAACTACACACACCGAAATCGAAAAGATTGTTTGCGTTCATAATAAGTCCCAGTAAACCAGTCATATCCTCACCCTCATTTTAATAAGAAATTGATTAATTTTTTGTTCTACACGCGAAAATTATAGCTAAAATATACAAATTCTTAGATATTTGTATAGTATATCACCTTTTTTATGAAAAATCTATTAATTTTATATCTAAATTTCCTATGGACAAATTGGTTAATTTGATGTATTATAAGATGTAAAAAACTGTATTTGTGTATTAATTTTGTTTTTGCTTAATATTAATTTGATTTTTGGGGGAAATGTAATGAAAAAATATTTAGCCTTGCTTTTAGCAGTTATGTTTATGTTTACCTTGCCGTCGTGCTCTGACAACGATACCGACCAGCCTCCGCTGGCGAGCAATTCTGTGATAGTCACGGACGATTCTATCCCCGATGTTGCGCCGAATCTTTCCGGCACGGTCACAAGCATAACCTATAACAGAGAGGGTTTGAATATGCTGATAGAGCCCTCGGAAAACAGCACTAATTCGCCGGATGGCAAGGTGTATGTATTCGTGTCATCAAAGACGAGGGTGGAAGATGGCAACCGCGAGAAATATGAAGATATTAACGACATTAAGCTTGGTTCTACGGTATCGGTATGGTATTCGGGCAATGCAACCGGCACATCTCCTGCTTATGCCGTTGCGAGCGGTGTGCGTGTGCAGTCATGGTCTTTTGAATATAATGTAGTGTCAGTAAAGCTGAACAATTCGATCATACTCGCATCGCCTATACAATCAGTGGTATCATCTTCCGACATCAAGCCGCAGTTTTACGGCTCATACCTTGTCGCTCAGCCGGGCAGCAAGCTGGAATTTGATTTTGCAGACACCTTGCCTGACCAATTTTCCGTCAGCTTGATTCCCGCAAATACAGCAGCGAGTGCCGAGGAAGAGACGGAATCCAATACAGTTTCGTTTGACTGCGATATGCATGATAGAACTTGTACTCTGCCTGAAGATTTGGCGGCAGGCGAATATATCGTAGAAATTAATGTATTGTATGATGAACCGACTTATTATATATTTACTTTGCGCGTTCAATAATTGTTGACATTTGCGCATGCTGAATGTAAAATATATTAGATGTCACTTAATTTTAATTTTAATAAAGGACTGATTAAAAATGAACAACAGCGAAAAGACGATGGACAAAATAGTTGCCCTTTGCAAAAACAGAGGATTTGTATATCCTGGCTCCGAGATCTACGGCGGTCTTTCTAATACATGGGATTACGGCCCTCTCGGCATGGAGCTTAAAAATAACATCAAAAAGGCATGGCTCAAGAAGTTCGTGCAGGAAAATAAATACAATGTCGGTTTGGATTCCGCTATCCTTATGAATCCCCAGACATGGGTCGCTTCGGGACATCTCGGCGGCTTCTCCGACCCGCTCATGGACTGCAAGGAGTGTAAGACACGACACAGAGCCGATAACCTCATCGAGGATTTCGACGGCACAAGCGTAGCAGGCTGGACAAATGAGCAGATGACTGCTTACATAAATGAGCATCAGATCCCCTGCCCGAACTGCGGCAAGAGCAATTTCACTGATATTCGCCAGTTCAATCTCATGTTCAAGACATTCCAGGGAACACTGGAAGATGCCAAGAGCACGATTTATCTCAGACCTGAAACAGCACAGGGTATGTTTGTTGATTTCAAGAACATTCAGCGTGCTTACCGTAAGAAGCTCCCGTTCGGAATCGGCCAGATTGGTAAATCCTTCCGCAACGAGATTACACCGGGCAACTTCATTTTCCGTACAAGAGAATTTGAACAGATGGAAATGGAATTCTTCTGCAAACCCGGTACGGAT
>JBGUUF010000454.1:0-2544 GCA_045133435.1 Acutalibacteraceae bacterium | reverse complement strand
ACGACAAACTACTGGATCTACATTGTAGCCGCTTTGAGCATTCCCGCGTTTATCGGCGATGCTGTATACGCAAGAAAAAACCTCGCTGCATAATTTAATTCTTCAAATTCAAAAGTTCGTATTTCAATTGTCGAAATGCGGACTTTTTTTATTGTGCATAAAAATGCCGCCCGTCCACAGCTTTTACGCATAATGGACAGGCGGTATTTATCGTAGATTAAAATTTTTCCTTGCGCCAGTTCGCATTTGTCTCCGAACTGGATGCGGTAGCGCGGGTTATCTGAAGGGCGATCTCGCTGTAAACGCTTGCGGGAAGCTCCGAAATCTTCACCAAATCTTCGGGCTTGACCTTGTCATAAATGTAGCTGCCATACTTCACAGACTCGGCTTTATAGCACACAGCGTCGAATACAGTCACCTCGTCGTCGTCATAGCCACCGGCATACATGCCCGAAAACGAGAGCTGAACGCTCACTCCTTCTGTGACATTTTCGCGGTAGAATTCGTAGAAAACGCCTCCGTCCTGCGGCGAACCTTTGTACCATCCGAACGACGTCATCTTGCCCATGAGTGACATGCCGCTGAGTATCTTGCCTGCGCCGACAAGCACTCGGTCGCACTCCAATTCCTCCTCGCTCGGCGTGTAGGTCGGGCGGTCGAGCTGCTCGATGCACTGCTTGACCTCGTAATCCTCAAGCTGTTCTTTCCACGCGGCGATAGAATCGGCGGTCAGCTCCAGCGGGTGCACAAGCCCGATCACTGCATTTTCGGGCAGATCATATTCGTCCTCATCCTCGGTGTTGAAGGTGCCGTCCTCCATGTATCGGAATGTCTGAACCAGAGCATTTTCCTCATAAACGCCCCAGATAAGGCTCATTGCAAACTGGTGCATGATCGGATTTTTGACGAAGAGCTTGGTCCACGCCTCCGAAGTCCAGCGTCTGCCGGTTGACAGAGCCAGTTCCATGCGGAGCTTTTGGGTGTTCACGGTCGCTTTGATGCTCTTTTTGAGCGACTTGAATTCGCTGTTCGCCTGCGGTGCGAGCACCGGGTCATCCTTCTGACCGGGCGCAGGCAGATTTTTCAGACGTTTGCCGTTCTCATCGAACACTTCGACCTCAAGCGCGGCATTCAGGCGAACTGTGAATTTACGCGTGCCGTAATCTATCGTCTTTTGCATATTTTCGTCAAATCCGAGGTCTGGTACGATTCTGTCTGCCAGCTCTTCTGTGGTGATTCCGAGCTGTGATGCCGCGAATTTCAGTGCATCTGCCGCCGCAGACTTGACCTGCTTAAACTTGAACTTGCGGGAAATCGTATCGACCGTGAGCAGTGCTTCAGGTGCGGAATTGAGCGCAAGCGCCTTGACCGCTTCGGCGGCTATCGCGCCGCGAGACTCCTGCGGCCACTTGTTGATGTGGCTGATGAGTGGCTGTGTTATTTCACTGTCACCGTGGATCGAAGCAAAATACAGCACCCATTTTTTCTTAGCCTGTGCGCCGTCATCCAGCCAGCGTTGGAATACATCTGCGGCATACAATGCCAGCGTTCTGCGGTCAAGTGTTGCGGCAATCGCGGCTGCATCTGCGGATATGCCGGGTACGGGCATCGACGAGTAGGCGAGCATTACCGAGGCGACATAATTCGGGTCGGCGGGAGTGCCGTCTGCCATCTTGACCTCGGGCAAATCGCCAAGCCACTGCACCGAACGAATTTTACCGCCCTTGAGCAGACGGTCGGAGATCTGCTTATCGGACTCGGGAGCAGAAAATTTAGCGTTTCCGTTTGAAACATTACCGAGTGCGAGATTGATAAGGTCGAGCAATCCCTTGCTCTTCTCTTTTTCGAGTGCGGCAGTGAGCGCATCGCGGTATTTTTCTGCGCCCCATATGCCTATCACCTTAACCGCGACCTCGCGCTGGGCAGATTTCTTGGAACTGAGCAGATTCAGAACATCTTCCTCCCAGCTCGGTATCTTGGAAATTATATCTATGAGGACTTCGCGGACTGCGCCTGAACCGTCGCCTGCGAATGTGAGAATTTTTTCCTTATATTTATCGGGATTTTTGCTGTATGCAAGCAGGCATATCTTACGCACATACGCGCTGGCAGACTTGGCTGCGGCATAAAACGTATCTTCATCCTCTTCGATTTTCTGAACCATCAACTTAGCGAAAATGTGCGCCAAAGTGTCCTTTGAATCGTCGCCGTATGTCCATTCAAAAATACCGTCTATCGCCCTAAACTGGTATTCGAGCGGGAGCTTTTCTGCATTAAACATATCGAAAATTCTCGCCACAGACTGCTCGTCATATTCACGTTTTCCATTCTTATAGGAACTTTCAACAAGGTTATACACAGGGTGATTTTTGCCTATCAGGACGTACACGATATACGAACGGCGGGCGATCTCGTCGGCTCCGTAAATTTTAAGGTACTGTTCGAGCTGATTAGTTCCATAGTTATTCACGGAAAGCTGTTTGAAGCTGACCTTCTCCAGCAGCTCATCGAGCGAGCAGTTTCCTAGGATATACTCAAGCGCAT
>JBGUUF010000453.1:0-1372 GCA_045133435.1 Acutalibacteraceae bacterium | reverse complement strand
TTGGGCGGTGTTTTGTAATCCAAATGAATAGTACAGCGCGGAAAACTGTGATAGAATATAAACGTAATCGAGATTACCTGAAAATATTGATAAAGGACGGTAATAATTTTATGTCACTTCTTGCTGTGAACAATCTAAAGAAAACATACACCACCCGCTTCGGCGGCAACGAGGTTCATGCGCTCACCAACGTATCATTCACGGTGGAGCAGGGCGAATATCTCGCCATCATGGGCGAGTCGGGTTCGGGCAAGACCACACTCCTCAACATTCTCGCTGCACTCGACCGACCCACATCAGGCGAGGTATTGCTCGGCGGTCGCGACCTCGGCACTATCAAGGATAAGGAAATTTCCGCATTTCGCCGCGACAACTTAGGCTTCGTCTTTCAGGATTTCAACCTCATCGACACATTTTCTCTGCGCGACAATATCTTCCTGCCGCTGGTGCTCGCGGAAACTCCGTATGATGAAATGGAGGCTCGCTTACAGCCGATAGCCGCTAAGCTGGGCATTGACGACATTCTCAACAAATATCCCTACGAGGTGTCGGGCGGTCAAAAGCAGCGCGCCGCAGTCGCACGCGCATTGATAACCAGACCTCAGCTCGTGCTCGCCGATGAGCCGACAGGCGCACTTGACTCCAAGGCGACCGACAGCCTGCTCAAAATATTCAGTGCCTTTAACGATGCCGGTCAGACTATCCTCATGGTGACGCACTCGGTCAAGGCGGCAAGTCATGCAGGACGCGTGCTCTTCATCAAGGACGGCGAGATATTCCATCAGATCTATCGCGGTAAGTCGAGCTTTGAGGAAATGTATCAGAAGGTTTCGGACGTACTCACATTGATAACAACAGGTGGTGCTGAAAATGAAGAATAAAAGTATCTACCGCACTATGGCGGCGCAGAACATCAAAAAGAACCGCAAAATGTATCTGCCCTACATTTTCACCTTCGTCGGCATGGCGGCTATGTTTTATATAATCGTCTCGCTTGCGACAAATCCTACTCTTGCCAACATGGACCGAGGCTCACGCACCGTTCCAATACTGCTTTCCTTTGGCATGTATATCGCAGCAATATTCGCCGTGATATTCCTCTTCTACACCAACAGCTTTCTCATTAAGCGCCGCAAAAAGGAGCTTGGACTGTACAACATCCTCGGCATGGAAAAACGCCACGTTTCGCGTGTTCTCATGTGGGAAAATATCTTGATCCTCGCTGTCGGACTGGGCGGAGGTATACTCATTGGCGCGCTCTTTGACAGGCTGATGTTTATGATCCTGGTCAAAATGCTGGGCGAGGCTATGCCTATCGAATTTTATTTCTCATGGAATGCTTTGGGATGGACCGCTGCACTCTTTTCGGCGA
>JBGUUF010000452.1:0-10701 GCA_045133435.1 Acutalibacteraceae bacterium | reverse complement strand
GAGTAGAATTAATTTAACAAGTACAAACCGAAGGGATATAAGATAAATGAACGAAATAGGAGGCTACTTCGGATTAGAGCCGCTGATTAGTAACGAATATTATAAAAATCTGGTTGCTCTCAACACGGCAAGAAACGCTTTGCTGTATGTTCTTAAAGCGAGGAATATAAGCAAGCTGTATATTCCGTATTATTTGTGTGATTCTGTTCCGGATATGTGTGAGCGTGAGGGGTATGATTATTCATATTACAAAGTCGGAAAAAACTTTCTGCCGGATTTTGAAACAGATTTGGGAAGTAATGATTATATATATATTGTTAATTACTACGGACAAATAAGCAACGATATTCTGTTACAATTAAAAGAAAAATATAAAAATATTATTTTTGATAACGTTCAGGCATTTTTCCAAAAGCCTGTTCAGGGAATAGATACTATTTATTCCTGCCGCAAATTTTTCGGTGTTCCGGACGGAGCTTATTTATCAACAGATTGCTTTTTGGAAGAAGATTTGCCGGAAGATGTATCATCAGGACGTTTAAAACATCTGTTGGGCAGATTTGAATCCGGTTCGGCGTCTGACTATTATCAAGATTTTCAGAAGAATGACGAATTTTTTAAAACTCTTGAGCTGAGAAAGATGTCAAAGCTTACACATAATATTTTAGGCGCAATTGGATATGAAAATGTGCGTAAAAAGCGTGAACAAAACTATAATTATCTGCATGAACATTTAAAAAATTATAATACTTTAAAATTAATAGTACCCGAAGGAGCTTTTGCCTATCCTTTTTTTGCGAATAACGGTACGTTTATTAGGAAGAAGTTATCCGCAAAAAAAATTTATATTCCTACTTTATGGCCTAATGTTTTGAATTCAGAGGACAGGGGTGCAAAGGAATATGCGGCTGATATTTTGCCTTTGCCGTGCGATCAAAGATATAGTTTTAATGAACTTGATGAAGTTATTAGTGGTGTGATGTTATGAATAAGACTAATGTATTGATTTTTCCATGCGGCTCTCAGTCCGGATTAGATATATATAACGCGTTAAAATTTAACGTACATTTTAATATTTTTGGTGTTTCAGGTCAAATGGATCACGCATCTTTTATTTTTCAAAATGACAGAATAGATGTTTCCACAAAGTATTATATAACAAATGATAGTTTTTTGAATTATCTCAATGATATTATTACGCATTGGAATATTGAATATATAATCCCGACACATGATATTATCGCGAGATTTCTTCAAGAGAAAGCTAAAGAGATTAACGCAACAATCGTTTGTTCGCCGTTAGAAACAACAAGAGTTGCGGAGAACAAGCTATTAATGTATGAGAAACTAAAAGATGAGTATTATTTTCCAAAAGTTTATGATGTTAACTCCAATTGTATAGAATTTCCTGTCTTTTTAAAGCCAAATATTTCAGCGGGCGGAAAAGGAACGAGAGCTGTTTTCGACAAAAATGAATTGGAAACAGTAAAAAACAGCATGGATACAATTAATGGCTATTTGGCTTACGAGTTTTTACCCGGAAAAGAATATACTGTAGATTGTTTTACAGACAGAAAAGGTAAACTGCTGTTCGTCGGACCGCGCACAAGAGAACGAGTTACAAACGGAATAACGTATCATTCCACAAAAGTAAAGCTTACAGAGGAGATTAGAAAAATTGCAGACTCTCTAAATGAACATTTTGAGTTTAGGGGTCTGTGGTATTTTCAAATCAAGGAAGATAGAAATGGTCGTTTAAAATTTTTGGAGTTTTCTGTTAGGCACGCAGGAACAATGACATATTACAGGCAATTAGGAGTGAATTTTCCATTGCTGTCATTACTTGATTTTATGGGTTATGACATAGAAATATTGATAAATAATTTTGATTTGATACTTGACAGAGCAATAGAGACAAAGTATTCTGCCGGTATAGATTACGACACGATATATATAGATTTCGATGATACCATAATAGTTAACAATCAAGTAAATGAATTAGTTATAAGCTTTATCTATAAGTCGATTAATTTAAAGAAAAAAATAATATTATTGACAAAACATGAAAAAAATATTTATGATTCTTTAAGAAAATATAAGTTAAGCGCAGATATCTTTGATGAAATAATAGTCATTGATGATAATAAAAATAAATACGAATACATAAAAGAAGATAAGGCAATATTCATTGATAATTACTATTTTGACAGGAAAAGTGTGTTTGAAAATTGTCATATCCCTGTTTTTGATGTGGATGCAGTGGAAAGCTTAGTTTGACTTTTCATGAGGAGGATAAATGTCAATCTTAGTTACCCGTTCCTCGATGCCTCCGTTTGAGGAGTATTGCGAGGAAATAAAAGAATTGTGGGACAGCAGATGGCTTACGAACAACGGCGCTAAGCACAAGCTGTTTGAAAAACAAATAAAAGAATACTTAAACGTGCCGAACGTCACTCTGTTTGTTAACGGACATCTTGCGCTTGAGAATATAATTGAGGCAATGGATTTTCCTGAAGGCGGAGAAGTTATTACTACTCCGTTTACCTTTGTTTCTACAACAAACGCGATTGTTCGAAGCGGTCTTACTCCTGTTTTTTGCGACGTTAAGTATGATGATTATACGATTGACGAAAGTAAGATTGAACCGCTGATTAATGAAAAAACCTGCGCGATTGTTCCTGTGCATGTATATGGCAACATATGCAACGCGGAAGCGATTCGGAAGATTGCGGACAAGTATGATCTTAAGGTGATTTACGATGCCGCTCACGCGTTTGGAGTAAAATATAAAGGCGACAGCGCAATGAGCTTAGGCGACGCGGCAATGTGCAGCTTTCATGCCACGAAGGTATTTAACTCTATTGAGGGCGGCGCGGTTTTTTATAAGGACAACAGCCTGGTTAACCGCTTAGACGCCTCTAAGAATTTCGGAATGACCGGCTCAGAAAGCGCCGGATATATCGGCGGAAACGCCAAAATGAATGAATTTCAGGCGGCAATGGGTATATGCAATCTGCGTCATATTGAAGCTGAAATTTCAAAAAGAAAACAGGTTTATGAAAGATACCGCGAGCGTTTGCAGAGCACGGAAGGCATAAAGCTTAACAGCATTCAGGAACAGGTACAATCTAACTATGCTTATTTTCCTGTTCTGTTTTCAGGTTATCGTTATACTCGAGATGAAGTGTTTGAAAATTTGCGGCGCGAAGGCATTTATTCAAGAAAGTATTTCTATCCGCTGACAACTGAACTCGAATGTTACAAAAAGCTCTCAGCGCAAAGAAAAACTGATACACCGACAGCAAAAAGTATTTCCGATAATATTCTCTGCCTTCCGATGTATGCTGATTTATTATTAAAAGATGTTGACAGAATATGCGATGTTGTATTAAAATAAAAGAATATGATGATTTTACAGTTACGAGGTTTTGACGAATGGACAACGACTTTTTTTCATATCCGATTAACGGCAAAAAATTACTCAGAAAAAAAATAAAGGTAAAAAAAGACTTGCTGGAGCGGAATACCGGCTTTATTGAAAAGCGTATTGCTGTTCTCGGCGGATCCACTACAAATGAAATCGTTGATCAGTTGGAGCTTTTTCTGTTAAATTATGGAATAAAACCTACATTCTACCAATCGGAGTACGCTCAATATTGGCAGGACGCAATGTTTGGCTCCGAAGAACTGGACGATTTTCAGCCGGATGTTGTTTATGTACATACAAGCTGGCGCAATATTACTGAGTTTCCGACAACCTCAAGTACCAAAGAGGACACGGATGTACTCTTGGAAAACACATACAATCATTTTGCGGTAATGTGGGACAAGCTGGCGGAGCGTTTTCAGTGTCCGGTTATTCAGGATAATTTTGACCGTCCCGCATGGCGTTTGCTCGGTAACAGCGATGTTTCGGATTATCGCGGACGCTCAAATTTTATTTCGCGTTTGAATCAAAAGCTGTACCTTTATGCTCAGGAGCACAAGGCGTTTTTTGTAAATGATGTAGATTTTCTTGCCGCGAGCTACGGGCTTGACGCCTGGAGCAATCCGCTTTACTGGCATATGTATAAATACAGCCTGTGTCTTGAAGCGATTCCCTGTCTCGCGAAAAGCGTTGCCGATATAATAAAAAGTATTTACGGAAAGAACAAAAAGGTTCTTGTTTGCGATCTTGACAACACTCTTTGGGGAGGAGTTGTCGGTGACGACGGAGTTGAAGGTATTCAGGTAGGTCCCGAGGTTCCCGTAGGTCAGGTTTACAGCGAGTTCCAGACTTATGTAAAAGAACTCAAGAGTATAGGCGTGCTTTTGGCTGTAAACAGTAAAAATGATGAAGAAAACGCAATCGCGGGTTTGAATCATCCCGACGCGCCTCTTAAACCCGAGGATTTTGTTTCCGTTAAGGCGAACTGGGATAACAAGGACAGAAATATGCAGGCAATTGCCGCGGAGTTGAACCTCGGAATCGACAGCTTTGTTTTTGTTGACGACAATCCTACAGAACGTGAAATAGTCAGACAGGCGAATTTCGGGATGGCTATTCCCGAGATGGATAAGGTAGAGAATTATATAAGAGCAGTTGACAGAAACGGATATTTTGAGGTTACCTCATTGTCCGCGGATGATTTGACGCGCGTTGAAATGTATAAAGCAAACGCTAAGCGCGTACAGCTTCAGGAAAATGCCGGAAGCTATGAGGATTTCCTTAAAAGTCTGAATATGAAGGCTGTTATCAGGGAATTTGAACCCATTTATATTCAGCGTATTGCTCAGCTTACAAATAAAAGTAATCAGTTTAACCTGACCACTTTGCGCTGCAGCGAAAGCGATATTAACAAAATGCAGAGCGCTGACGATTACATTTGTCTTTACGGTAAGCTGGAGGATAAATTTGGGGATAACGGAGTTGTAAGCGTTATTTCAGGTCAAATTTCAGACTCGCAGTTGCATATGAGACTTTGGCTTATGAGCTGCCGTGTGCTTAAAAGAGGTATGGAGGACGCTATGCTCGATACTCTTGTTGAGGACGCTAAGGCAAAGGGGCTCAAAGCTATTTTAGGTTATTACTATCCCACGCCTAAAAACGGTATGGTGAAGGATTTTTACGGCCGGATGGGCTTCGAAAAAATTGACGAAGACGCAGAAGGCAACACAACATGGAAGTTGGATTTGAGCAGCTATACACCTAAAAATCCGGCTATTGAAATAAACAGATAAAAGCGGAGGGAAAAATGGATAGACAAGAAATTTACGAAAGATTAAACGAAGTATTTCAGGATGTGTTCGGTGACGATGACATCACTGTAAATGATGAAACCACAGCGGCGGATGTTGACGGCTGGGACAGCCTTCGCCATATTACGCTTTTGGCGGCTATCGAAGATGAGTTTGACATCGAGTTTACCATGGGCGCTACTGTTAAGATGAAAAATGTCGGTGAGATGGTTGACTACATCGAGGATGAAGTTTAATATATTCAGGGTAGAATAAATGAGTATCACATCATTTCAGTTTTTGGGATTTGTACTTGTTACATTAATTGCGTTCAGACTGTTTCCCACCAAAAAGCAATGGTGGGTTCTGCTCACCGCAAGTGTGGTTTTTTATCTCAGCTTTAGCGTAGGCGGCATATTTTTTATGATTGGCACATCCTTACTGACTTATTTCGCCGCACTGAAAATCCAGAAATATAAGGATTCATTTGCCGCGTGGATGGGCGAAAATAAAAAAACAGCAGATAAAGAAACCCGAAAAGCCCAGAAGGCTTTGTATCAAAAAAAGCAAAAGTTAGTAGTTTTTGGTGTAGTGCTTGTCGCGATCGGAATACTATTCCTTTGCAAATACTATAAAGTTTTGGCGGTTGATTTTAACAATCTGTTTAATACTAAGCTTTGGACAGCGGAAAACATTTTGCTGCCGTTGGGCATATCTTATTACTCGCTGCAATTAATAGGCTATCTTGTTGACGTACACAGGGATATCATACCTGCCGAACGCAACCCTTTAAAGGTGATTTTATACGGGGGATTTTTCCTGTCGATTATGCAGGGACCTTTTAACAGGTATAACGATTTAATGCCGCAAATCTGCGCGGATGAAAGAAAAAAGCTTACATATACGGATTTTAAATTTGCCGTATTAAAAATTGCCGGTGGATATATTAAAAAATTATGTATAGCCGATCAGGTCGGAATCGTCGCGAACGAAGTATTCTCAAACTATGATAAGTATGAGGGCTTGGGAATAATTTACGGTATACTTTGCTTTGCGGTTCAGCTGTATGCCGATTTTTCGGGTTATATGGATATTATTGTCGGTATAGGTCAGCTGTTTGGTATAAAAATGCCGGAAAATTTTCGTCAGCCGTTTTTCTCGAGAAATATGTCGGAGTTTTGGAAACGCTGGCACATTACCCTGGGCTTGTGGCTGCAGGATTATGTGTTTTACCCAATATTAAAATCCCGCAGATTCAAAAATATGGGTAAAGGTATATCAAACAAGCTCGGAAAGGAAGCCGGAAGAAGAATTCCAACCTATATCGGAATGTTTATTCTGTGGACACTTATCGGAGCGTGGCACGGCGCCGGGTTTAATTATGTGTTCGGCGTGGGAATACTTCAGTTTCTGTATATCTTTTTGGGAGAAATATGCACTCCTCTTTTTGAAAAGCTTAAAAAGGGTTTGCATATTAACGGCGGAAAGCTATATTGGAGGATTTTCCAGTCGGTTCGCTGCACCGTTTTAATGATGTTCGCATGGGTTTTCTTTAATTCAAATTCATTTACGAATGCAATTGGGCTATTAAAACGGATACCTGCTGTTCCGAGCTTAAGACAAATTACGGCAATATATATTCCCATTGAATTAGACGGCTTTATAATCAGAGATTTAATTTTTTTAGCAATCTGTATTATAGTGCTGTTTTCTATGGATTTGATTCACGAAAAAGGTCTTTCACTTAACACAATAATCAGCAAAAGGGTTTATCCCGTAAGGCTGATGTTTTATTTGGCTTTAGTGTTTACTATTATTATTTTCGGTTCATACGGAGATCAATACGTTGCAAGCAACTTTATTTATTTTGAGTTTTAGATTTTAGAGATTTATCGGCAAAATAAATCTGAAGTTTATCACCGCAAAATAGTCGTTCGGGAGAGTTATTAAAAGGTCTTTGTTATAAAGTGAAAAGCAATAACTTCATTTCGCTTTACGACAAGAGGTGGATTATGAACAAACGTTTTTCAATTGTAGATTTATGGAAATTTATTGCTTCAATAATGATAATGTATCATCATTTATTTCATTTGGGGCATCCGTTTAACGGAAAATTTCATGGAGAATTTACGTGGATATATGTAGAATTCTTTTATATATTAACAGGTTATTTTACTTATAAACATTTTTACAAGCTGCAAATAAGCCAAAAGAAAATGGACATTTGCAAGCAGAGCCTTAGGTATACTCTAAATAAATTTGTGCCTTTTTTACCATATACAACAATAGCGATTTCATTACAGTATCTTATTACTTCACCAATGACTTCATTATTTAATAACCCCAAGCTGTTTTTTGGTCATTTTTATAATTACCCTTTTGAGATTCTTCTTATAGGCGATGCGGTAAAAATGAACCAACTGGTAATCCCCATTTGGTTTTTATCGGCAATGCTGTTAGTTTTCCCTGCCGTAACCTTAATTTGCCAAATAAGAAATAAGTATTTAGTTCTTATGATTTCGGGCTTGTACCCGCTTTTCTACTTTGGGCAAATTTCATTCGGAAGCAGAACATGGCCTAACGATATTTTTAGAGCACTGGGAGGTATGCTTCTCGGAATATGCGTATATATAATAGCCGATTTGATTAAAACTAAAAAGGTGAAAAACGGACAAGTAAGCTTTAAATTTTCAATATTATTAACAGTCATTGAACTTGGAGGTATGCTTTTTACTTTAGCGGTCACAGTTTTAAATGTGCAAGAATTAGATAAAGTTATTGTTTGCATATTCGCAGTATGTATCGGAATAATGTTATCCGGGTACAGCTTAACTTCAAGGATAAACAGCAACTTTATATCATATTTGGGAAAAATATCTTTGCCTGTTTATATTTTCCATTGGACAGTAGGCACTGCGATAAACAAAGTGAATGAGATTATTGCTTTATCAATTCCGGTTAAGTTAACAGCTTATTTTGCGGGAACTATAATCGTAGCAATAGCTTTATACTCCTTAATTACTATGATAAAAAAACGTCGCTTAAAATTGAATCCGATATTGTAATAATTTTAACAGAAGGATAGAATATGAAAAAAGTATATTTAAAGCCGGTTGTTGTATGGGCAGCTAAAATAATAAGCGCGTTGCTTTCCTTTGTGCTGATTTTTATGTTTATTCAACCGTATTTTATACCAAAGTATCTAAGGAATTCAAGTCCGTTATCATCCATCGTACAGGGTTTTTATAAGCTTGAAAAGAACAGTGTGGATGTTGTTTTTATGGGCGCTTCCCAAACTTATTGCACAATTGATACATGCAAATTAACGAAAGAAAACAAAATAAGCGCTTATAATTTCGCTTCAAGCGGACAGCCTATGATAATAACTCCTTACTATTTGGAAGAGGTTTTTAAAAATCAGTCGCCCAAGCTTGTAATGATTGATGTTTGCCGCATTTTTGAGAAGAAATCAGAAGTGGCTGAAAAAGAACTGTCGTGGAATTACAACCCTACGCCGTTTTCATTTGAGAAATTTGAATCTTTGTATAATGTTTTTAACGGAGATGTTATAAAATCGGTTAATTATGCATATACTCCGTTGTTCTTGTATCACGGCAGATGGAGCGCAATTAACAGCGATGACGTCGGATATGTATTAAACAGCGATAATTATGTTGATGCGGAAGCGAGAGGGTTTTCTCCGAGAGAAAAAACGGAAAAACAAGAGCTTGCTTTTTACAACGGTGATACTACCCCAAGAGAGATTCCGCAGGAAAGTAAAGAAGCTATGCTGAAAATGGCTGAAATTAGCAAGGCAAATAATACAAAGTTGGTGTTTTTTAAAATTCCTTCTTCCGACTGGACTAAAGGCTGGTCAGATTCGGTTAAAAGCTTTATGAAGGATAATAACCTTGATTATATTGACCTTCATGACAATTTAAAGGAAATCGATATCAATCCCGAGAAAGATTTTTTCGACTACGAACATCTGAACACAGCAGGCGCAGAAAAAACAACCCGTTATTTAACCGGAGTTGTTGAAAAGTATTTGTCAGAATAAGCAATAATTAACAACCGTACACAGATAAATGTTAGTTTTAAATGTTTTATTAATATTTACATTGTTATAGCATTTGGAGGAGTTATGAAAATCCTGGAATATCCGTTTGATGCAAATTTAGTATTAAGCAAGAAAAAGAAAATAAAAAGAGAGCTTTTGGCAGGCGGAAAAAACTTTTTAGATAAAAAAATAGCGATACTCGGCGGCTCCACCACAAGCGAGATAAAAAATATTTTAGAGCTGTTCCTGCTTAATAACGGTATCAGACCTGTGTTCTATGAGTCGGAATACAATAAATACTATGAGGACGCGGTCTTTGAAAACCACGAGCTTGACGAGTTTATGCCGGATATAATTTTTATTCATACTTCAAACAGGAATATTATTAATTATCCGGAAATAGCGGATTCAGACGAAGATATAGAAAAGAAGCTGAACGGTGAGTTTCAAAGATTTGTATCTGTTTGGAGCAGCCTTAAAGAAAAATACGGCTGCGTTATAATTCAAAACAATTTTGAGTATCCGTTCTACAGATTGCTTGGAAATAAAGACGCTTCCGATGTAAGGGGAAGGGTAAACTTTATTACAAGACTGAATCTTTTATTCGCCGATTATGCTTATACTCATGATAATTTTTATATTAATGATTTAAATTATCTTTCCTCTCAATACGGTCTTGACAAGTGGAGCGATGAGTTCTATTGGTATATGTATAAATATGCTATGGCAGTGCCGGCAATTCCGTGCTTTGCGTACAGCGTTTCCAATATAATAAAGGCTGTTTACGGCAAAAACAAGAAAGCCTTTGCCCTTGACCTCGACAATACTTTGTGGGGAGGTATTGTGGGAGACGACGGCGCCGAGAATCTTACTATCGGACAGGAAACGGCAAGCGGAGAGGCGTACACAGAATTTCAGGAATATTTAAAAGCGCACAAGCAGCTGGGAGTTTTGCTTAATGTTAACAGTAAAAACGAAATGGAAAATGCTGTTTCCGGTTTGGAACATCCCGAAGGCGTTCTTAAAAAAGATGATTTTATAATAATTAAGGCAAACTGGAACCCGAAATCTCAAAATCTTTCCGAGATAGCCCATGAATTAAACATAGGCGCAGACAGCATAGTTTTTGTTGATGATAATCCTGCCGAAAGGGAAATTATTAATCAAACTTTTCCCGAGGTCGCTACTCCGGATATCGGCAATATGCCTGAAAAATACATACGAGCAATAGACAGGTGCGGTTTCTTTGAGTGTGTAAGCTTGTCTTCGGAGGATATCAATAAGGTTAAGATGTATAAGCAAAATGCGGAGAGAGCAAGCCTGAGCCAAAACTTCACAAACTATGACGATTATTTAAGGTCTTTGGAAATGAAGGCGAAAATCGAAGGCTTTGTTCCCGTGTATATGCAGCGCATAGCTCAGTT
>JBGUUF010000451.1:0-6858 GCA_045133435.1 Acutalibacteraceae bacterium | reverse complement strand
GCGTTGCTCTGCGCTCTGCAATAGTCGTTGAAGTCGGCGAGCACCATATATCTGTCGGTCTGGAGCAGTGAGTTTACCACGTCGGTGAACTGCTTGCCGCCGAATCCGCCGCGCATGAAGTCGATAGCCTTGCGGAGCTGGTGATTGTTGTTGTAATAGTTATAGGGGTTGTAGCCGTTCTTGAGATTTGCGGCTTCGGGTGTGGACATACCGAAGATGATGATGTTGTCATCGCCCACAGACTGGTGAATCTCAACATTAGCGCCGTCCTCGGTGCCGAGTGTGATTGCGCCGTTCATCATGAATTTCATGTTGCTGGTGCCGCTTGCCTCGGTGCCTGCGAGAGATATCTGCTCGCTTATCTCAGCCGAGGGAATGAGCTTTTCAGCGACGGTCACGCGGTAATTTTCGAGGTAAACCACCTTGAGCTTGTCGTTGACGCGCTTGTCGTTGTTGATGAGGTCGGCAAGTGCGCAGATGAACTGAATTATCTGCTTGGCGAGGAAGTAACCCGGAGCAGCCTTTGCGCCGAAGATGTATGTCTTGGGAGTGAAAGGCGCGTTGGGATTTTCCAGCAGCCACTGGTATTCGGAAAGAATGTGCAGCGCGTTGAGGTGCTGTCTCTTGTACTCGTGCAGGCGCTTTACCTGTACGTCAAATATTGAATTCGGGTCAACGAGAATGCCGTTGTTTTTGAGGATATAGTTGGACATCTCCACCTTGTTTGCCTGCTTGATGGCGGCGAGCTTATCCAGCACAGCGCGGTCGTCCTTGAATCTCATAAGACCTTCGAGCTTGGAGGCATCCTTGACAAAGCCGTCGCCGATGAGGTCGGTGATAAGACCCGAAAGACCGGGGTTGCTCTGATTGAGCCAGCGGCGGTGTGCAATGCCGTTGGTCACGTTGGTGAATTTCTCGGGCATTACGGTGTAGAAGTCGTGGAACACGCTGTCCTTGATGATCTGGCTGTGCAGAGCGGAAACGCCGTTGACGTGGTGGCAGGAGGCAACGCAGAGGTTAGCCATCTTGACCCAGCCGTCGCGGATAATACTCATGCGGGCGACCTTGGCGTAATCGTAATTGGTACGCACATCCATATCGGCACAGAAGCGGCGGTTTATCTCGCAGACTATCTGATAGATTCTGGGGAGCTTCTCTCTAAAGAGCTTTTCGTCCCAGCATTCAAGGGCTTCTGCCATAACGGTGTGGTTGGTGTATGCCATGACCTTGGTGGTCATATCCCATGCCCTATTCCAGTCAAAGCCGCACTCGTCCATGAGCACACGCATGAATTCGGGAATGGCGAGGGTGGGATGTGTGTCGTTGATGTGGATGGCGTTAAGCTCGGCGAAATTATCGAGCGAGCCGCCGTGTCTGCGCAGATGGCGCTTGATGATGTCCTGAATGGAAGCGGACACGAGGAAATACTGCTGGGAAAGACGCAGGCTCTTGCCCTCAACGTGGTTGTCGCCGGGGTAGAGGACCTTGGTGAGCATCTCTGCCATTGCGTTTTCTTCCATAGCGCGCATGTAGTCGCCCTCGTTGAAGAGCTTCATGTCGAACTGGGGGCATTCAGCCGCCCACAGACGGAGCGTGGAAACGCCTTCGCCGTCCTTGCCTGCGCACATCATATCGTAGGGAACAGCCTTGATGACGTTGTAATCCTTGTGCTCGGCATGGTGATAGGAGTCGGACCAAACCTCCTCGATGCGTCCGTTGAACTTGATGTCGATGGCATCCTCGCGGTGGGGGATCATCCATACCTCGCCGCCGGGAAGCCAAAATTCGGGAAGCTCTGTCTGCCAGCCGTCAACTATCTTCTGGTTGAAGATGCCGAATTCATAGCGGAGGGAGTAGCCCATACCGCAGTAGCCGTCGTTTGCCAGACCGTCGAGGAAGCAGGCTGCCAGACGACCCAGACCGCCGTTGCCAAGACCTGCGTCAGGCTCTTGGTCGTATATTTTTTCAAGTGTTGTATCGTATTCGGAAAGACACTGGCTTACTGTCTTTTCGAGATTGAGGTTGTAGAGGTTGTTGCGGAGGGAACGACCCATCAGGAATTCCATGCAGAGATAATAAACTCTCTTGCCGTTGTTTTTGTCATACTTGTCGGCAAATTCCTTGCGTGCTTCAAAAAGAATGTCGCGTATAACGAGCACGAGTGCTTTGTAGATATGTTCGTCGTCAGCATCGGCAGGTTCCAGACCGTAGTGATGCGAGAGCTTTGAGTCGATGAGTGCTTTGAGCTGCTTTGAATTCATATTCATAATTAGAATCCTCCGTTGAGTGGGAAATAGAAGTAGAGAAAAAGTTGCCGATCAAAGGAATTACCGTTCAAAGGCATATCAGAATCAGCGATTCCTTGAATACCGCAGGTGCCGGAAATGTCAAAAATATTAAATAAATCCCCTGACTTTAACAATATTTAGTGTAATACGGCAACTTTTGTTTATTCTACCATATTACAGCGATAATTTCAAGCGCAAAAAAACGTAAAATCCAAGCCGAGTTATGCAAAAATTACATATTACGCTTATTTACATAACTATCACTATGTGCATATTGTACAGAATACACAAAAGGGTTGAAAAAAATACGACATAAAAATTTGAACGCCCCGATTTTTTATAAAATATTCACAGCAAACGCGAAGAAATTTCTATACCTTGTAATTCATAATTCGTTGAGCTTGAGTTTGCCGTCGGCAATATGTAGTATATCCCAAATTTGCTTGAATTTGCACGATGGTGTGATGAAAAGTGATAGGGCGGTGAGTGCAACTGTAAAAAAATTTTAAAAACTTTCGGAAATGTGCAAAAATGTACTTCCCTCTGAGGTTATTATGTATTATAATAATCAAGTATGACTTTGTTTACGGTGATCGCATTGCCGCGTTCTCCGCAACAGGTCGGTATGTAAATTTATGTTTACTTTTTTGTAAGGAGTTTGAATAATAAATGAAAAACAAGGTACGTTTAAATGTATGCGGCACGGATTATTACATCGCTTCCGAAGATGACGAGAGCTACATCCGCGGCATAGGCGACGAGGTCGATGCCCGCATGAACGAAATGATGTCCGCCAGCGACCGTGTATCCACCACAATGGCGGCTGTACTTTGCGCGCTCAGCTACGCCGACGAGTGCAAGAAGGCAAATGCCGCATCCGACAGCCTTCGCAGCCAGATAAAGGCATATGTCGAGGAGAGCGAGCGCAGCAGACTTGAGGCTGACGAGGCAAAGAGCGAGATCGAGCGTCTGCGCCGTGAGCTTCAGGGCGTGCGTCTGCGCCTTGCAGAGCTGGATGACAGATGAGCTTCAGCCGCAAAAATAAAATCGAGATTCTCGCCCCGTCCGGCTCACGCGAACAGCTTACTGCGGCTGTGAGGTCGGGGGCAGATGCAGTTTACTTAGGCGCGGGTGCGTTCAACGCCCGCAGAAATGCCGAAAATTTTTCTTCCTTCGAGCAGCTTCGCGAGGCGGTGGAATACTGCCATGATTCGGGCGTTGAGGTGCATTTGACCTCGAACATATTGGTACGCGACGATGAGTGGAGCGAGGCGGAGGATCTACTGGAAGCCGCCTGCAAATTGGGCATTGATGCGATGATAGTGCAGGATGTCGGACTGGCGAGGTACATCCGTGCATGCGCGCCCGACATGGTGATGCACGCCTCCACTCAGATGTCGCTGCACACTCCCCACGGAGCGGTCGCGGCGGCTGACATGGGATTCAAGCGCGCGGTGCTCTCGCGAGAACTCAGCAAGTCTGAAATTGCCGAGATCACAACGATTTCGCCCATTGAGACAGAGGTGTTCGTCCACGGTGCGCTCTGCATGTCGGTGTCGGGACAGTGCCTTTTCAGTTCGGTGCTGGGAGGTCGCAGCGGCAATCGCGGACTCTGCGCACAGCCCTGCCGACTGCCGTTTAAGGCAGTGGGCGACAGGAGCGGCTTTGACGGCTGCATGAGCCTCAAGGATATGTCTCACATAAGCCACATTCCCGAGCTTATCGAGCTGGGGGTAAATTCCATAAAGATCGAGGGTCGCATGAAGCGCCCCGAATACGTCGCGGCGGCTGTCACGGCATGCAGATTGATGCGTGACGAGGGCGAAGTTCCGCCCGATTTGTGGGATAAGCTGACCGCCGTATTTTCCCGCTCGGGATTTACTGACGGATATTTCTCAGCAAAGCGCGGACGAGGGATGTTCGGCAAGCGCACAAAGGATGACGTGGTTTCGGCATCCTCCGCGCTCTTCAACTCGCTCCATCCACTCTACAAGAACGAATTTCAGCACATTCCGCTCACCATGGAGCTGAATGCGTCCGATATAGACCGCCCTGCCGCGCTGACAGTTTCCGACGATTCGGGAAATTGCGTCACTGTGGACGGAGAGTGTCCACAGCAGGCGGTCAAGGCTCCGTTCAGCGAGGAATACGGCGCACGCGTGCTGGGCAAGACCGGCGGTACACCGTATTATCTGGACAAATTCACCGCGAACGTGGGCGATGGACTGACCTTCGCTTCGTCACAGCTTTCGTCGATGAAACGCGACGCACTCGAGCAGCTTTCTGTAGTCCGACGCGCTCCGAAGGCAATTGAATTCAGCCGTGACTGTGCGGAGGGTGAAGTCTCTCCCCGCCGTGACTTCGGCAGTGATTCTCCCAAACTACGGGTCGTATTTCGCAGTGCCGAGCAGATACCGTCGGACATAGCCGGCGTTGAGATGGCGTACATTCCGCTCGAAACCGAGCCGTCTGTAATGAAATACGCCGCCGACATGCTGACCAAGCGCGGAATTATCCCCGCCGTTGAAGCACCGCGAGGCTTATTCGGCGAGGAAGATAACATATTAAAAATGGCGATAAGCGCCAGAAAATTGGGCATTAACGACATTATGATACACAACGTCGGGCTTCTGCCTGCTTTGGCAGAGGTCGGTATGAACATTCACGGCGGCTTCGGACTGAATGCATTCAACAGCCGCGCACTGGATGAATTTGCCCGCATGGGGCTTGTTGACAACGAGCTGAGCTATGAGCTTACTTTAAATCAGGCGGCGGCACTGGAGTCCTCACAGCCGCGCGGCTTGATAATCAGAGGGCGGATCCCGATGATGCTCACCCGCAACTGTCCTGCGGCGGCTTCGCCGAGAGGATGCTCAGGTGCGGCAAAGGACGGCGGCATTTGCGGCATTATCGACCGCACGGGCAAGGCGCTTCCCGTGATATGCCGCGGAGGATGCTCGGAGATATTCAACCCCGTGATGATGAGCGTGGTCGAGAATGTCGCGGGCAGATCCGCACAGGCTTTGTCGCTGGATTGGGTGACGCTGAGATTCACCGACGAGGACGACGAGCAGTGCGGCGAAATTATAAATGAATACACAAGCGGCAATTTCCGACGTGAAGCGGGAATTACCGCAGGTCTTTATTTCAAGGGCGTTTTGTGATTTTTAATGAGGTTACGGAGGAACAAGATGAAAAGCAACTCTAAGAGCGGCAGAAAAAATTTAAAAGGTTTGGTGAGTTCTGCGCTCAGGCTCGTCATCGCCGCACTGTGTGTGTCGGCGATGTTGATGGCTCAGAGCTGCGCGACCTCCGATACAATATCTGACGGCGGGAGCTTTGACGAGATCGTTGAGGCGATCAAGACCGACCTCTTCGGCGAGGAGCAGGAGACTCAGCATATACAGCTTGCACTGCCTGTTCGCGAGGGGTTTGAGCCGATAAGCGACCGTTCCTCCTATGCCTCTATCAAAGACCCTGCTATGCAGGAGGCTTATAAGAGCATCAAGGCGAGCATCTTTCTCATAACCGATGAGACAGACGCAGATGGCAGATATGTCATGCAGCATGCCCGCATCCCGTCCGGACTTGATTCGACGCAGATATACATAGCCAAGGAAGCCGTGCTGAGCGATTATCCCGAAGCCTTTTGGCTGACGGGTGATTACACGCTTGGCAACAATCTTCACGACGGCAATTACATTACATTATATTCGGAATATTCATACACTCAGATAGTCTCGGCGTTTGATTCCATTAATATGGCGACAGAGGAAATCTTGGCGAAGATCCCCGACGGCGCCGGCGAGCTTGAACGCGAGCTTATCATTCACGATGCGCTGGTTGACAGCATTTCATATGATTCCGAGACTGCCGCCGATGTCAATGCTTCAGTGCAGGCGTTCGGCATTTACGGCGCGTTGGCGGGCAAAAAGGCTGTGTGCAGCGGATATGCGCGGGCGGCAAAGCTGCTGCTCAACCGCGTAGGTATCGAATGCCGCCTTGTATCGGGCATGTCGAAGGATACGGGACATATGTGGAATCAGGTGAAGATCGACGGGCAGTGGTACAATCTCGACATTACTTGGGATGACCCGATAACCGACGGCGACGTGATCTACAATAAGTACAGCTACTTCAACATAACCGACGAGCAGATCAATGTTGACCACTCCCCCGGCAAAAATTTCGATGAAATGACGCTCGAGACTGTGGAGGGCGAGAATTATGCCACCGCCGACCTCTACAATTTCGACTTGGAGGAATGCACAGCGACCGATGCGAATTATTACATGCTGTATGCGGTGCATATCACGGCGACTGATACCTCAAACAACGCCCTCATTACCGAGAGGATAAAGACGCTTTCCCGCACAAAGGAAGAGATGTTTTATATAAGATTTGACGAATCTATCGACGCGGAGACGGCGGAAAAATGGCTGACTAAAAATTCGGGCGGCAAATCCTCCGCGCTGGGCAAAAGCATGGTGAAGTCCAACAATTCGGGTGTTGGCTCCCGCATCAAGACATGCTCGCTGGTGCGTCTTGCCACGTCGGACAACGGTGTGTG
>JBGUUF010000450.1:0-2603 GCA_045133435.1 Acutalibacteraceae bacterium | reverse complement strand
GCAAATAATTTTGAAGAATTTATTCGAGGGCTGAGAGATGATCCCAATAAACTCGCCGCCTTTGAAAAGGTTCGTACTGCAAAATTTTCGCCCCTGCTGTCGGAGCTTTGTCAAAAAACAAATGACCCTATTCAAACCGAGCAGTGGATTCGCAAAGCGGCGGAAGAATTGGTGGATCATAGAGATAATTTTATTATGTGTGCCGATGAACATTCCATGCTGCTGTACGACATACATTTTTTGCTTTATACCAATGCATATCCCGATACCACCGAGCGGCAGTATTTGGAAAATTACGAGAAAATCATAGCTTTGGGTGTGTCGTTTGAAGTCGAGGGCAATGCTCCTGCGTTCATTAAAAAATGGCAGAAAAAGCAAAATGAAAAAGGTCTTATTTTTAGAACGGGAGAGCATGTCAGCATGCAGCCCGAAGCTCAAAAGAGGTTCGCCGACCTATTTTCTACTCAAGGATATGATTTAAAATATCTGAAAGATTGGCTCGCACAGCGCAAGCGGGAGGGCATTATTGTGGAAAACAACGGCATAATTTCAATGACGGACGAGGCAAAGCAAGCCTTGCTTGATAAAAGAAACAATATTTAAAAATACAAAAAACGGAGATAAAAAATTATGAATTACAACACAAAATCCGGTTTTGTCGCGATAGTCGGCAAGCCTAACGTCGGTAAATCCTCAATTCTCAATAAGCTTCTGGGAGAGAAAATCGCCATTGTATCAGCCAAGCCGCAGACCACCCGCAGTAAGATCATGGGCGTGATGAATTACGGCGAAACTCAGCTTGTATTCACCGACACTCCCGGTCTGCACAAGCCTAAAACTAAGCTGGGCGACTACATGGTAAAAACGATTGCCGACAGCATAGGCGACGTTGATATGTGCCTCATGGTGGTGGAAGAGTCGGGCAAAATTCACGACGCGGAGCTTGAGCTTATCGAGAAATTCAAAAAGCTAGATATGCCCGCAGTTTTGGCGATAAATAAAATAGACAAGCTGAGCGACAAATCCAAGCTCGCCGAGAGAATCGCGCAGTTTTCCGAGCTGTACGACTTCGAGGCGATAGTTCCGGTCAGTGCCGAGAGCGGCGAAGGTCTGGAGGATATGACGGTCGAACTCTGCAAGCTGGCGGAGGAGGGACCGCATTTCTTCGATGAACATACACTAACCGACCAGCCCGAGCGCGTGATTGCCGCCGAGATAATCCGCGAAAAAATGCTTCGTCTGTTGAGTGACGAGGTCCCACACGGCACGGCTGTGGAAATCGAAAAAATGCGCGAGCGTGAGGACGGCGGTATCATGGACATCGAGGCGACGATTTACTGCGAAAAGGACTCGCACAAGGGCATTATCATAGGCAAGGGCGGCGCGATGCTCAAGAAGATAGGCACATACGCCCGCACCGATTTGGAAAAATTCCTCGAAATCAAGGTCAATCTCAAGCTGTGGGTCAAGGTAACTCCCGACTGGCGCAATAAGGCGGGAGGTCTGAAGCGTTTCGGCTACGTCGAGCAGAAATAAATTGAAGACAATAAAAAGTAATGTGATGAGACTGATGACTATTGGTTAATGTAAAGGCAAATTTGTAATTAATTGCATTTTTAAAAATCTGTTAAAATTGCTTTGTTCGGCTAATCTTCCGAGAATTTTTGATAATGATAATAACGATGTGTTTTTAATACGTCATTACATTTAAAATTATCGGAGATGGCTGAAAATGAGCAATCAGGAAGCTTGGAATAAATTTATGCAGACTGGCAGAGTGGATTATTACCTGCTCAGCCGAGGTATCAATATATACGCGGATGGAGTTTTTCCGCAGGAGAAAAATTCCGCAGTGATGACCGCACAGTCAGTCGGAGGTGACGTTGTTGAATCTGACGGTTTCGGGAATCGTGCTGAGAGTACAGCCGTCGGGCGACAATGACAGGCTGTGCACGATTCTCACCGACACGCACGGCGTGATAAGCGCATATGCACGCGGCGCAAGGAATATGAAAAATAAAAACTGCACGGGTACAGCTCAATTTGTCTACGGCAATTTTGAGCTGTACCGCCGCAAGGAATATTATATCGTGGACGAGTCGCAGTATGAACAGCTTTATGCGGGACTGCGGGAGGATATAGTCCGCCTGACGGTGGCGCAGTATCTCTGCCAGCTTGCAATCGAAATCGTCCCCGAGGAGCAGGCGGCGCAGGATTATCTGGTGGTAATGCGAGCCGCGCTCTACTATCTGTCCGAGAATACCCGTCCTCCACTGCTGATCAAGGCGGCGGCAGAAATGCGTATGCTGAGCATTGCGGGATATATGCCCGATTTGGTCATGTGTCCCGAATGCGGCGCGTATGAGGCAGATGTGATGTATTTCGTCCCGCGCACAGGGCAGATCAAATGCGGACAATGCGGTGTAGGATTTAATGAATTCGGCTTGGAGCTGGGCAGAGGTGCGATGACCGCCATGCGCCACTCGATTTACGCCGATGTAAAGAAATTGTTCGCATTTTCCATAAATGAGCACAGTATGACACAATTTTACAAAGCGGCAGAAAGTTTTGTGCTCGCGAGACTGGATAAAAGCTTGACAACG
>JBGUUF010000449.1:0-2284 GCA_045133435.1 Acutalibacteraceae bacterium | reverse complement strand
TTCAGCTCCTTTCTCAATTTCAGCGGGTGTGCGCTTGTGCCAGTCAGTGACCTGCTGATATGCGTGCGCCGCGCCCAAAATCTTTGTTTCGTTGAAGTAGTTGCCTATAACATGCATGCCGACGGGCATTCCATTGGAGTCGAATCCGCAGGGTACGGAGGCGGCGGGAAGTCCCGCGAGGTTTATCATAACGGTGTAGATGTCGCCTAGATACATCTTGAGGGGGTCGGAGAGGTTTTCGCCGATTTTCAGAGCAGTTGTCGGTGCGACAGGGCCGAGGATGAGGTCATACTTCTCAAAAGCCTTGTCAAATGCACCCTTTATGAGAGCCTTTGCCTTCAGAGCCTTGCGGTAGTATGCATCGTAGTAGCCCGAGGAGAGCACGAAGCAGCCCAGCATGATCCTGCGCTTGACTTCCATGCCGAAGCCCTCGCTGCGGCTCTTGGTGTAGAGGTCGAGCAGGTCTTCAAAATTCTCGGCGCGGTAGCCGTATTTGATACCGTCGTAGCGGCTGAGGTTACTGCTTGCCTCGGCTGCGGCGATGATGTAGTATGTGGGGATAGCGTATTTTACGATAGGCATGTCGAATTTCTCAACAGTTGCGCCCATTTCTTCCAGCTTCTTTGCAGCGGCTTCGATAGCGGCGGCAACGTCCTTGTCAAGACCTTCGCCGAAGAAGTCGGTGGGGATGCCTATCTTCATGCCCTTAACGTCGTAATTCAGCACGGCATTGAGGTCAACGCCGTCAGTTGCAACGCTGGTGGAATCCTTGGGATCTTTCTTCATTATCTCGCCGAGAACAGCCGCGCAGTCAGCCGCATTGCGTGCGATCGGACCGATCTGGTCGAGCGAACTTGCATATGCAACAAGACCGAAACGCGATACAGAGCCGTAGGTCGGCTTAATGCCAGTCACACCGCAGAATGAAGCCGGCTGACGGATACTTCCGCCTGTGTCCGAGCCGAGTGCATAGAAGCATTCGTTTGCCGCAACAGCAGCCGCAGAGCCGCCGGAAGAACCGCCCGGAACGTGTGCGACGTTCCACGGATTCTTGGTTGCACCGAAGTAGCTTGTCTCGGAGGTGGAACCCATAGCGAATTCGTCCATGTTGAGCTTGCCGAGCGGAACAGCACCGGCATTCATAAGCTCCTCAACAGCAGTTGCATTGTAGGTGGGGAGGAAGTTTTTGAGCATGAGCGAGCCGCAGGAGGTCTGGATGCCCTTTTGGCACATGTTGTCCTTGATGCCCATAGGGACGCCTGCGAGGGGCGATGTGAGTTCGCCTGCGCTTATCTTCTTCTGAATTTCTTCTGCTCTTGCCAATACATCGTTTTCAACGGTGACATAGCAGGAGAACTTGCTGTCGTATTTATCTATCTGACCCAGTGAGAACTTGGCGGCTTCGACGGCGCTTATTTCGCCCTTTTTGATGGCCGCGCCCAGTTCGAGGGCAGTCATTTTATTCAAATCCATTGTATTCATTCCTTTCAATTATTTGTCGGTAAATTATGCAAAATTAATCGAACGAACGCGGTACAAGGAAACAGCCGTCCTTCTGTGCGGGGGCGTTGGCAAGCACCTCTTCTCGGGGGATGGACGGTGCGACAACGTCGTCGCGCATTACGTTGGTGAGCGGGAGCGCGTGGCTCATCGGCTCGATGCCCTCCGTGTCAAGCTCGGCAAGCGTGTCGATGTATTGCAGAATTTCCTGCAAATCGTTCTTTGCCTTTTCGCGGCTCTCTTCGGGCAGCTTGATGCGTCCCAGAGCCTCAAGGTAAGTTACCAATTCGTCTGTGATAACCATAAATGCTTTCTCCTTTCGGATAATTTAAGATATTATTGTTATATTACTGTAACCAAGCAAAAATAGCAAGATTTATCAAATAAATGTGTTAAATGAGATTTTGCATGCCTTACTTCTTGGTAAGGTTAATTTTGCCTTTTGTTGCAATAGCTACTACGGTCCCACCTACCATTACTAAAGCACCTAAGATACCTTTGCTAGCATCTTTAAAATGTTTCGCCTTTTCATTGAGACAATTTTGACAGTATTTATGCTTGTAGCTTTCTGGCAATGTTCGTTGACATTTCTTACATTTCTTCTGTTCCATCTTTGCTTTCTCCTATAACAAGTGGTTGTGCGTTACATGGTAATGAATAGATACGTCTTTCTATGGCAGGCAAAGTATTTGACCAGTAATTTTCGGGCGAGGGGTCTATCATGTCAAGACGTTCTATAAGTCCATTGGGTTTTAGATATGTCTTATCAATGTAATCGGCGTAA
>JBGUUF010000448.1:0-10784 GCA_045133435.1 Acutalibacteraceae bacterium | reverse complement strand
AAAATCAGCTATTACTCTACTGACGAATCCATCGCTACTGTTGACGGAGACGGCATTGTTAAGGGCGTAAGCGAAGGTAAAACAAAAATCATCGTTGTAGCATGGGGCAATGACGAGTATCATCCCTCTGTTACACAGGTTGATGTAACCGTAAACACTTCCATATTGGATGGTTTGTTTGGCAACTAATTCAACACAATCAGAATTATAAACCGTGATTAAAGGCGGCAGGTATTTGCATTTAATGTAAATACCTGCCGTTTTTTAGTAATTTTTTGCAAATCTATTGTAAAATTAAGGAAAAGGGTGTATAATTTTTATTGATTGAGTGAATTGTTCAAAATTGCAGGGAGTGAGGTTATTATGTTAAAGAGTAAATTGATGAAAAAGATCGGCAAGATGAAGCTTGCTTCGGTCGGCATGGCGGCGGCAGTTGGACTGACGCTGTTTACAGTGCCGTTTCTTGCATTGGCAGGCGAGAGCGGGGAGAATGTATCTCCCACAGAGATCGTGTCGATTTCGGATAAAGCGGCTTTTCAAATCAATGAAAGTACAGCAAGCGGTTCTTGCGGCAGTAATGTCACATGGATCTTTGACGGCGAAGATACACTCACCGTAAACGGCAGCGGTGCTATGGAGAATTATTCCGATTCCGCAGAATGCCCGTGGTACAGCAGCAAAAATTCGATAAAAAGCGTAGTCATCGGCAGCGGAGTCACCTCTGTGGGAAGCTATGCGTTTGACGGCTGTTCGGCATTGAGCGATGTTTATTACAGCGGTTCGGAGAGCGATTGGAACGCAGTGACCGTTAATGCCAACAATGACCCCATCGAGGGCGCGGTAATGCACTATAATTCCTGCCCGGGCGGTGGGGAACACAGCTTTACAAATTATGTATCCAACAACGATGCGACCTGCATAAAGGACGGTACAAAGACCGCGAAGTGCGACTATTGCGACGCGACCGATACCGTGACCGACAAAGGCTCAAAGAAGGGGCATTCCTACAGAGATTATGTGTCGGATAACAATGCGACCTGCACTGAGGATGGCACAAAGTCGCTGAGATGCACCGTATGCGGCGGCGAAGGCATGGCGATCGACGAGGGTTCGGCGCTGGGTCACAGCTTCACAAATTATGTGTCGGACAACAATGCTACCTGCACTGAGGACGGCACAAAGACCGCAATATGCGACCGCTGCGACGCGACCGACACTATCCCCGACGAAGGCTCGGCGCTTGGGCATGATTACTCCGAAGGCACATGCAAGCGCTGCGGCGAGGTCGATCTGGGGTATACGCCCTCTTCAGACAAGGCTGTGGAGCAGGAGCAGAGCAAGAGCCGTTCGGGCATTTGGTGGCTGTGGGCACTGATTGCATTCGTCGTTGCATTTACACTGGTCGTGGTTATCAGGACCATCGTGAAAAAGCTCAAGGGCGACAAGGCAAAGTCCGAACAGCAGGCACAAAAGTAGTCTGAAAAATCAAACGGAGGCATTTTTTTGAAAATGCTTCCGTTTTTTGAATGAATATCATATATAATTTGTTTTACAAATCGAAATGTATGTGTTATAATATAAAGAAATAACATTGACAAGGAGGAATACTCACAATGGGTATGACTATGACTCAGAAGATCCTCGCAGCCCATGCAGGACTTGACAGCGTTGTTGCAGGTCAGCTTATCGAAGCAAAGCTGGATCTGGTGCTCGGCAACGACATTACTTCTCCTGTTGCTATAAATGAATTGGAAAAAGCAGGAGTCGATAAAATCTTTGACAAGGAGAAGATCGCCCTTGTTATGGACCACTTCACCCCGAACAAGGACATCAAAGCCGCCGAACAGGTCAAAAAGGTGCGCACATTCGCTCACAAGTACGACGTTCTCAATTATTTTGACGTTGGACAAATGGGCATCGAGCACGCACTCCTCCCCGAGCAGGGTCTTGTAGGTCCCGGCGACTGCGTTATCGGCGCTGACAGCCACACCTGTACATACGGCGCACTCGGCGCATTCAGCACAGGCGTAGGCTCTACAGATATGGCGGCGGGCATGGCTACCGGCAAGACATGGTTCAAAGTTCCGTCTGCAATTAAATTCATCCTCACAGGCAAGCCGCAGGGCTGGGTCACAGGTAAGGATGTAATTCTCCACATCATCGGCATGATAGGCGTTGACGGCGCACGTTACAAGTCTATGGAATTTGTAGGCGACGGCGTGAAGTATCTCTCGATGGATTCCCGTCTCTGCATCGCCAACATGGCTATCGAAGCGGGCGCAAAGAACGGAATCTTCCCCGTTGACGAGGTTACCGAGGAGTACTGCAAAGGCAGATTCCAGCGCGAGCCTGTCGTATACACAGCCGACGAAGATGCTGAGTATGACGAGACATACACCATCGACCTCTCCACACTCCGCCCGACAGTTTCATTCCCGCATTTGCCCGAGAATACAAAGACTGTTGACGAGATAGGCGAGACAGAGGTCAAGATCGACCAGAGCGTTATCGGAAGCTGCACCAACGGTCGTCTCGAGGACCTCCGCGCTGCTGCCGAGATACTCAAAGACCGCAAGGTCGCCAAGGATGTAAGATGCATAATCTTCCCCGGCACACAGACTATCTATTTGCAGGCGATGAAGGAAGGTCTGCTTGAAATTTTCATCAAGGCGGGCGCAGTTGTATCCACCCCCACATGCGGTCCCTGCCTCGGCGGACATATGGGCATCCTTGCCGCAAATGAAAAGGCAGTCAGCACCACAAACCGCAACTTCATCGGCAGAATGGGTCACATCACCAGCGAAATTTATCTGGCAAGCCCCGCTGTTGCAGCAGCCAGTGCGGTAACAGGATATATCACAGATCCTTCAAAGGTTCTGGAGAAATAAGAACAGGAGGATTTACAAATGGAAGCACAAGGCAGAGTACACAAGTACGGCGATAATGTCGATACCGACGTTATCATCCCCGCACGTTACCTCAATACATCATCTCACGCAGAGCTTGCGGCTCACTGCATGGAGGACATCGACGCGGATTTCGTCAACAAGGTCAAAGAGGGCGAGATCATGGTTGCAGGCAAGAATTTCGGCTGCGGTTCATCCCGTGAGCATGCCCCCATCGCGATCAAGGCGTCGGGCATCTCCTGCGTGATCGCATCGACCTTCGCGAGAATATTCTACCGCAACGCGCTGAATATCGGTCTGGCTATCCTCGAGTGCGAGGATGCGGCTGAGGACATCAAGGACGGCGACGAGGTCAAGGTGGATTTCGACACAGGCGTTATCACCAACGTCACCACAGGCAAGACCTATCAGGCACAGCCTTTCCCGCCCTTTATTCAGAACATCATCACCAAGGGCGGTCTGCTCAACTCGATCAAGGACAGACTGTGATTTGTTGATTAATTAAGACAGTAAAATCCGTCCCGTAATTCGGCACTCAAAGCCGTATCATGGGGCGGATTTGAATTTATAATGAAAGCGAGGCGGGAAGTTTGCTGAATTGTTATACTGCGGAAATTTCAGGGATTGAATTGCGTGATGAAATTATTGCTGTGGATTTGAATTATAATGATCTTGATAAAATTCTGGTGGGGCTTCGTGCGCTGGCATGCAATAAAATTGAAAAATTCTGCCTATTGAGCGATGACAGACGGGCGAAAGCTGTGTTTAAATCGGTTGACCGAGCTAATGTTTCGGTTGGTGATTTTATCGAAAATATTAGGCTTGATGCAAATATACTTGAAGCGATCGAAGGACTGGTTTTGGATTTCCTTCTGGAAGATTTTTTCCCCGAGCAGCATGTTGATTTTGAGGTCACATCCGACAGCGGAAAGAAATATGATTTGGTCATTCGGGTCAGTACTCAATAATCACAAAACGGTCAGCATTTCTCACGATTTGCCGACCGTTTGTTTTTATTGTCCGAATAATTTTTGTACCGACAGCGCGATAATTGGCAGGTAGGCGAAGAGCAAGCAGAGGTGCTCCCACACGCCTTCCCACGCGACGGGAGTATCGGCAAACTGCGGTTTGTCAGCCATTGCGAGCAGTGCATAGCAAATAAATGCAAGTACGAACATAGCTGTGCTGAATATCCCGAATCCCGCATTGCCCGAGCGGAATGAAATGATACCCAGCAGCAACGGCGAAATTACCAGCAGCAAAAATCCCAGCACTGCCCCGATTCCATGTATTTTTGCCGAGAGGGTGGTCAGCTCCTTTGTCTCGCCGACGGGGAAAAATGCCGACAGCAGACATGCCAGTAACCCGAACGCCAGTATGCACACCGTCAGCCCTGTTGCCAGACCCTTGGAAACAGGGCTGAATTCGCGGTACAAGGCTACCGCGCCGACTGCAAATAAAATTCCCGCAATCGCCAGCCATGTGTTGTAGATAATATGCACAGGGCAGGACTTATTTCCGAGTGAGCTTAAAACCATCGTCTTGTGGCTGTAATTTTCGACAAACGGTGCGAGCACAAAGGGGATGATCAGATCCCCCGCCGCCGCGATGAGCAGACAGACGAATCCGCTATTTTTCATTTGAACCCAAATCCCCCAATCCCTTGAGAATCTTCATGGCGAATTCCTCCATGGCATCGACCTTGGTGACAGCAAGACCCTTTTCCTCGTCGCCTAAGACCAGGAGAGTATCGCCGGGATTGATGTTAAAAAGCTCACGAGCTTCTTTCGGGATGACGATCTGACCTCTTTCTCCGACCTTGACCGTGCCGAAGATGTGTTTTCCCTTTGGCATTGACATTTGAATGACCTCCGAAATTCATATTTTTCATATTTACATGAAAAATATACATCAATCAAAGCGAAATGTCAAGTTTTTTCTGCCCTAAATTTTCAATATCTCGGTGCCTTGGTAGTAGTGGGCGATGATTTCGCGGTAAGTCGCGCCTTGCTTTGCCATCTCATTCGCGCCGTACTGGCTCATGCCCACGCCGTGACCGTAGCCGCGCACGCTGAATACAAATTTGCCGTCCGAATATTTCAGTGTAAAGCAAGCCGAGCGCAGTCCGAAGGTGTTGCGGAGCTTCTGTCCCGTGAAGCTTTTGCCGCCTATCTCATAGCACATTACATAGCCTGATTCCGAGCGAATCGAGTCGCCCAGCCAATCACTCGCATTCTCGCCGAGCGTGAGGTTTAATTTCTCTGAGCATATTTTCTTGAATTGGTCGGTTGTAAATTCAGCTTGGGAGGAATACCCTTCCGCGTTGCTGTCATTAGCGCTGGAGACGGGGGAGAGGTAGGGGTAACTGCCGCCCCATACATTGGCCGCGTCCTCGGTCGTGCCGCAGGATATGCTGTGATAAGCCGCCAAAATCGGGTCGCCGCCGTATGCTATGTATTCATCCGCGACCGATGCGACGAGATTTTTCAGCCGCGTGTAATGCTCCTCAAAATCGCCGCCCCATTTCGCCTTCATTTGTTCCTGTGTGATGTATCCCTGTACAGTCGATGCGGAGGAGGATATTACGAAATCTTTGTCCGATGCACTGACATTCTGCACGGAATATGTCTGCTGTCGCTGTCTGAGCATGGTGAATGCCGCCACCGCCTGCGCTTTGAGCGCCTCGTCCTCGTACGACATAGGCATCTCGCATGCCACCACGCCGCACACATATTCCAGCTCGGTAATGGTTATCTTTCGTTCGCTCGTCTCAAGAAATACCGTCACAGTGCGCTCGTCCGTGGGGAAGAATGAACTGTCCGACTGCGAAACTGCCTGCTTGTCTGCATTGCTTGAATTAAGCTGCACTCTGTTGACGATATAAATCGAAATTATCGGCGCGGTGAGCAGCAGTATCAGCGACATAAAGCAGATGATAGTTAATTTTTTCATAAATGCACATCCTCTTGAAAAAAATATAAAAAACATTACAAATTATTACAAAAGCCGCTCTGCGTTCACTTGACTTTATGGCGGTTATGGGATAAAATATATGTTGGCTTAATGTTTTTAATGTTTTAACTTTTGTTAATATAATTATGCTTTATTGTGTGATAAAATGATAATTAAGTAAAAATTTCAGGAGGAGTATGAATGAAAATCAGGCGTTCTATGGTCGTGCTTTTTGTGATGTCGGCGCTGATCATACCGGTTTCCATCTATCGCTCGACGTTCGCGGTAGATGCATCCGCTGAGCTGACAGGCGCGGTGGATATTATATATAACGTGCTCATGGGGATATTTCTCCTGCTCACGTTTTCGTTTTCGATATTTACAGACGATTTCCCGCGTTCATATGTAGAAAAAAAGTCGCGTTTTTTGGGATTTGTCACAATATTGCTCGCGACTGCGACGGGATATACCTCTGTTCTCGGACTTCTCAGCGAGGAATACGCTGTCTTTCAAGGGACATCGGGCAAGGTGTTTTCGGTGATCGGCGTGTTGTCTGTGCTCACATTTATGTCCTACGCTGTGACATATTTTAAGGGAGTAAATATAATTACAAGCGTGGCGCTTGTGCCGATATTTCCTGCAATATGGTACGGCTACAGGCTGCTACTCTGTTTCCTCAAAAGTGCTTCGATGGCGGATATAAGTGACCAGCTTCCGATAATCGCCATGTGCTGCTCGTTTACGATATTCTCGCTCACGCTGGGCAAGCTCTTTTCCTGCCCGAATTCTTATTCGGTCAAATGGGCGTTTGTATCGGGCTGCGTCGGTATACTCACTACGGTCATGTATACTGCCGACTGGCTGCTCGGCAACAATGGCAACATCGTTGAGATAGTTTCAAATCCCATGACCCTCACCGATTTCTTTATGGCGCTCTTTGCGGTCGGCTCGCTTTTCCATATTTCCGCTCCCGCTCAATATTTTGACGACGAGCAGTGGGACGACTATTTCTATGAGACATACGATCTCCCGAAGCCGAATTTGGTGCTTCATACCCCCGTGGACGAGCTGGAAGAGGACGTTCCGCTGGATGATGATTTTGACGAGCGTCCGTATATCCCTGCAACTGCGACCATTAACCCCAATCCCGCGCCTGTGCAGCCTGCACCTGCGGCGGTTCCATCGTATATAGCCAATCCCCAGACGTATCCTGCGGCGGTGGCACAGCCTGTTTATCCCGCGTATCCGGCGGTGCAGCAGCCCGTGTATTATCCGACCTATCCCGCCTATTCCTATCCGCCCGTGCCGCCGACACCTGCGCCGGGATATGAATATTATCCCCAGCAGCCGACCGTTCCGACAGAATATTACGACCCGTATGACGCGGCGGCTCAGCAGTATCAGTATGAGCGCAGACGTGCCGAGCTTCAGAGCCGTGAGCTTGAGAAGCTGACGGGCGAGGTGGACAGTTCGCTGGCTCGCTTGTCGGGCAATGTCGAGCAGTCTCGCGGAGCGGTGAATGAATATGTCGCGGCATCTCCCGATGAAAAGATCGGCGGCAATACGCCTCCCGCACCGACCGGACGCAGTGTGCACCTTGCACAGGGCTACGTTCAGTCGGGCGAACGCATTACCGACCACATCAACAGATTGGAGCGCGAGGCGGCAGAGCGCAGCAGCGAGGTTTACGACGACCCCGAGGAGTACGAGGATTACACCTATGAATATTATTATCCCACCGATGGGGGCACTCGCTACAGTCTGAATCAGTTTGACCCCAATCGCCGTAATGACGGCGACTCCGGCAACGGTCGCAGATAAATTTAAAAAAATCGACCCGCATATTTTAAGCATTAACTGCTTGAAATGTGCGGGAATTTTTTTGCACAATGAGGAAAAATATTTAATATAATGTAATACTAAAACTCACCATATAATTTTAATAAATTTTTCATGTCATTTTTAAAATGACATCTTGACAAGTCGAAAATGTCGTGGTATAATTTAGCCGTCGAAAGAAAAAATATAAACATGACGAAATGTTATTGAAAATACACGCACACTCATACTAAGGGGGAAAGATTTATGAATATCTCAATCAATGATTACAGGACGATGTACGCTGAGCACGAGGTCAGCCGTCAGAGAAGCATCAAGGCGCTGAGCCTGCCGAATTACACCTTTACCGAGGAAATGCTCAACTGCGTTACCCATGCGATAGGCGCGATCCTCGGCGTTGTCGGACTGTTTATGTATATGTCGCTGCTCATTCCTACGGGAAATGTCGCGGCAATCGCATCTACCGCAGTATTCTGCGCGGCACTTATCGTGCTTTATACCAATTCGGCGGTTTATCACGGCTGGTCGCTCACCCGCATGAAGAAATATTTTCAGATAATCGACCACTGCTCGGTATTCCTGCTTATCGCGGGAACCTACACACCCTTTACACTTATGGTAATGGGCGATACGGCGGGCAAGATCATATTCGGAATTGTGGCGACAGCTTCTATTATAGGCATTGCTTTGAATATTATCGACATGAAAAAATATTCAAAGGTTTCGATGTTCTGCTATCTGGCGACAGGCTGGTGCATCATTTTCGCGTTCGGCTCAATTTCCGCGGCACTCTCGTTCAATCAGCTCATGCTGTTGGTCGGCGGCGGCATTGCCTACACTGTGGGCGCTGTCATCTACGGCATAGGCGTGAAGGTGAGATACATGCACACGGTATGGCACCTGTTCGTTCTGCTCGGCAGTCTGCTGCATTATGCATGCCTCTACAGCTTCATTCTCACCAATTTTTAACTGCACCGCATATCAATTTATGCTTCTATAAAACAAACAAACTGAAAAGCCGCATCACGCATTTTGCATGGTGCGGCTTTTCAGTTTATTGAGATAAATTTTCTCTATTTTTTTCGAGCCATTCGGTCGTGAAATTCCAGAAGCATTCCTGCACGCGGCTCATTTTCTGCCCGCGTCTGTGCACTAAAAATACATTTCGCACGAATGTCTCGTCCTCAAAGGGAATCGCCTTCACCTGCTCGTCGATGTATTCCTCCGCCAAAAAGGTCGCCGATATTCCCACGCCCCAATTCTGCCTTGCCGAGTCAACTATCAATGAGTCGTCGCTTATCTCCAACAGTATGTCGGGATTCAGTCCGCCCTTGACAAATCGCGTGATGTTGTGGGGATACAGCGAGAAATCCCGCCCCTTGAGCACTATCGGATAGCCGTTGAGGTCCTTGTAGCGGATGAATTTTTTCTGGGCGAGCGGATGGTTGACGTTGACCAGCGCGCGGAAATCGTGAGAGAAGCAGAACACCACCTCGTAATTGATGAGGTCTATCGGCTGCGGCAGAAAGGCGAAATCAACGCGCCCGCTCTCGAGCATGTTGTGTATGGGATACTCGGGGTATTCCACCAAGTCGAGGTGGATGTCCGGGTATGTCTCGTAAAAATCCATGATGAATTTCAGCGATAGATAGCGCGGAACGCCGAATGTCGTGGCGATGTGGAGCATGTGCACGGTGTTGATGCTCTCCTCCATGAATTCGCCCCTGATGCGACTGCACTCGCTGAGGATTATATTCGAGCTGGAATACAGCCTGTGCGCGTATATCGTGGGATTCAGTCCCATAGCCGAGCGAGTGAACAGCTCCTTGCCAAGCTCTTCCTCGAGTTTTTTTATCATTTTGCTGACAGCCTGCGGCGTAACGAATAATTTTTCCGCCGCCTTGTGAACACTGCCGCACTCATAAACCTTCACAAAGCAATTGAGCAGCCGTTCGTCCATAGATTTCCACCTCTCCCGATTGATTATTTTATATTATTATACATCAGTTGCCGCCCCATGTCAAAGCCCGCATTTTTTTGCTTGACATTACAATTCGGGGGATATATGATAATAAGGTGTGAATTGAATATGACAGGGGGTTTTAATATGAAATGGCATCGAAGGATTTTGGTGGCGCTGATGTCGGTGGGAGTGCTGTTTTTTGTAGCATTTTCTGCATATCAGTACGATAATATGGCGGTCAGTTGCTTTTCGAGTGGCATATATTCGGCAGAATCCGCTGTGAGCTTTACGGATACTGGGACAAAAAAAGCGGAATATCCGCTGTTTGAGTTGGAGCAGTCGGACAGCGCCGAGTTGGATTATCTGGCGAAGACGTATGGCGCGGTGGGCGTGTCGGTGGCTGTTATCAAAAACGGGCGCGTTGCTTATCATTATGAATACGGCTGGGCGGACAGGGAAGAAAAAATTCCCATGAGTGCCGACAGCAAGGTTCGCATTGCGTCGATTTCCAAGCCGGTGGCGGCTATGGCTTATATGAAGCTGTGCGACGATGGCGTGGTATCTCCCGATACAGAGATGAGCGAGATCTTCGGCGAAAATGAGGTCTATGAGGATGTTACCATGCGCTCGCTGCTCTGCCATGTTTCGGGGCTGAGCGATGCAAACAGCCTGAACAAGGGCATACGCTTGCAGACGCTCACTCAGGAACTGCAAATTCAAGACATATTTGTGCGCGAGCCGTTTAAGAAGTGGGAATATTCAAATTTTGGCTTTGGCATAGTGGGCGCGGCTGTGGAAAAAGCGAGCGGCATGCTGTTTCAGGACTACACTGCGGAAATTTTCTTCAAGCCAATGGGTATTGACGCGTCGTGGGACGGTTCTTACATATCGGACAGCGATTTGATCGCTTCAACATACTGGTCGTCGGGCTACAAAGGTCTGTCAGCGAAAAAGCAGACAGAGGCGCTTGAACAAAATGCGCTCGGCGAGAATTATTCATATATAGCGGGGGGACTGAAAATAAGCGCGGTTGACCTCGCGCGCGTGTTCACCGTGCTTATCAACGACGGCGAGTACATGGGTAGGCAGATTCTCTCGCAGGAAGCTGTTGAGCAGATGGAAAC
>JBGUUF010000447.1:0-4933 GCA_045133435.1 Acutalibacteraceae bacterium | reverse complement strand
CAAGCATATCGCTGACAAGCATTCCAAGCCTGCGGTAAGAATCTTCACCCCGCTTGCTATGAACGACATATTAATGAAGGAATTTGTAAACGGAGGTGGATTTGAGATTTTCCACTTTAAGTGGGCACGCATTGCATTTACCCGTGAGGTATCGCAGGGATTTGAATTAAAAACCGACTTTTGGCTCGATGAGATTCTAGAAAATCCACCTGAGTTGAATTTAGTCTACACCGTGAGGGAGTTTCAGCCGTATCAAGCTGAGTTTCCCGAAGAAAATTACAAGTTTCTCGGTACGTCAATTTACAAACGCGAAGAGCATTCAGAATTTTCTCTCCCCGAGAGCGACCGCCCGCTGATATACATTTCACTCGGCACGATTGCCAACAAAGCGGTGAGTTTCTACAAAAAATGTATTGCCGCATTCAAAAAAGAAAGTGTCACAGTGGTGATGTCGGTTGGAAAGTCGATAAACGTCCGAAATCTCGGGAAAATCCCCGATAATTTTACGGTTTATTCCCATGTGCCGCAGCTTGAAGTGTTGAAGAAAGCAGATGTATTTGTCACGCACGGCGGGATGAACAGCATCACTGAATCACTGTATTTCGGTGTGCCGATGGTAGTTATCCCTCACATGACAGACCAGCCGGTCAATGCAAAACGCGTAGAAGAATTGAACCTAGGCAGGCGGCTGGACAAGAATAAAATCACACCGCGACTGCTCCGAGAGACGGTGAATTCCGTTATAAATGACGAAACTATCCGCGGTAATGTTCAGACCATGCGTGAAAATTTTCACTTATTCGATGCAAATCTGCGCGGTGCAGAGTTGATCGAACAATATTACAGCAAATATAGTCAGTGTAAATGAAAAATACGGTTGAAATTTTCGCGGATTTGTAATATAATATAGGCAATAATCGGGATAAAGGAGATAATTGCCTTGAACACACCTAAAATTATAAGAAATATTTCCGGGACGATAGCGGCGTTAATGTGCGCTGTACTCATATTTATATTTGGTTTGATGCCGCTGTTTAATTATGAAGTCTGCCCCATAAAGACCGATGATGACAGAAGCATTTATTCGGGAGGCAGTGTGGCGTTTGTGCGCGAAATCGACCCTGAGAAATTGGAAAAGGGCGATATTGCCGTATATTATAGCGGTCAGACGGCTATCGGCGTTGAGGTCGTGACCAGTGACAAAAACGCGCAGAAGATTTACGCTAAGGCAGAGAATGGCACGACTGTTGAACTCAGCTACAGAAAAATCAGCGGCAAAGGCACCTCATTTTCTGTCCCGCTTTTCGGCGGTTACGCAGATTGGCTGGTAAACGGCAGCGGTCTGCTCGTTAGTGTAATTATACTTGGTACAGTGTTTGTGGTATTCGCAGTGTCGGCTATAGCGACGCGCGAGGAAGAGTAAAAAATCACACATATTCAGAAACTCCGTCTTAGTGCATCAGCATGCGTTAAGACGGAGTTTTTATTACATATCATAGGTTTCGGGGCAGACTTCCATTATCTTGTCGCGAAGCAGGAGAAAATCATTGAAAGCGTCAGGCTTTTGGGACGGATTTCTCAGAAGTGCGGCGGGATGAAGCGTTGCCATCATCAGCGTACCCTTTTTGTCGATAAATTTGCCGTGATCCTTGGTTATTTTCAGATTAGGGTCCATAATTTTCATGCCCGCTATTCTGCCAAGACAAACAACGATTTTCGGGCGCATTATCGCGAATTGGTTGCGCAGCCAGCCTATGCAGGCTTCCTGCTCGGTAGGCTGAGGGTCGCGGTTTTTCGGCGGTCTGCATTTGACGATGTTGGCGATGTAAATATTGCGCTCGCGCGACAGATCGACTGCGTCCAGCATTAAATCCAACAGCTTGCCGGCACGTCCTACAAACGGTTCGCCTTGCAGATCCTCGTTTTCACCCGGTCCTTCGCCTACGAACATCACCTTCGCGTTTGGATTGCCTACACCGAATACTACATTGTGGCGTGTCTCGCAAAGCCCGCATTTGCGGCAGTTGAGACATTCCGCCTTCAAATCTTCAAAATTATCATACATATTAAATCATTCCTATCTGATGGATTGGTATATTACTATATTATTGCACTTCAATGAGCTTGTCAAGATAAAATGAGTAAAGATAGATTTTGCTGACAGGCTTGTCCAGAACCTTTTCCATGGCGTAGCGGTACAGACGAAGCTGTGTTGCATAGTGCTCAACAAGCTTGTTCGGGTCGCTGATTCGGTCGGTCTTGTAGTCGATTATCACAGAATTATCCTCGTAAACCAGCACGCAGTCGCATTCACCCTCGAGGACGATCGCTTCGTCCGTTTCAACTTCCGTCACAAGCCGCGCGTGTTCAGCATCCAACTTTACAGAGAATTCCCGCTCGCGCATTATTTCGTCAGTGTTGTCGAGCATCGGCTTCATTTTGTCAAAAAAAGTCTTGACCTTTTCAATATCCACAGCCGCAGCCTCGATTTCACTGAGAAATCCAAATTTTTGCAGGCGTTCAAGTTCGTCCTCAGGCTTTTCTGCCGCGGCACGGAAGTTGGCGAACTCCATATACTTGTGTAAAGCCTTTCCCCTTTCCGTCGGTGTAAGTCCGCCGCGCATCATAAACGACGGGCGCATTAGGCTTATGGAATCGCCCGAATGCTCCTGCTTGGTCAGCTCAGACGCAGTGACCTTGGTCGGAACACCGATAAGCTCATCATGCGGATATTTGTATTGCAAGCGCTCCTCGATTTGCGCCAAGATGTCGCTGTTCGGCTTTACTTCGGACTGTTCTTCAAAATCAGCAAGCTCCTCTTTTTTGTTGATTTCATCGTCAGAATCGTCATCATCTGCCATTTGCAAAACCACTTTCAGCCGCGAACTGTCGCCTTTGATAACGTCCACACCTAAATCCGCATAAGCGCGAATATCACCGCCGTCGGGGTGTCTTATCGCCGCCATCATCAGCCACGCGGCAAATGAATTGCACTGAGCCAGTGCGAACGGGGGGATTTCGCCGTCGCAGACAGCCATCGCCGCCGAGTTTATGCATGAATTGACCGAGCGCGGCGCACATACCATAATTAATTTTTCGCGGGCGCGCGTCAGTGCAACGTATAGCACACGCATTTCCTCGCTCAGACTTTCGAGGTAGGATTGGTTGATGATTGCGCGGCGAAGCTGGGTTTCATAATAGACACCGTTTTCTTTCATTTTCATGCCCAATCCGAGGTCGTTGTGCGTCATAACGCCCGCCACGTCGCTGTCCTTGTTGAATTGCGAGCCAAGTCCCGCGATAATGCATATCGGGAATTCAAGTCCCTTTGATTTGTGTATCGTCATCACACGCACGACATTTGAGCTTTCCGTGACACCTGACGCGCCGGGTAAATCTTCGCCCTGCTCCAGCATTCGGTCAACCGTGGAAATAAACGAGGTCAGACCAAAGGAGCCTGAATTCTCACAGTCGGCGGCAAATTCCTGGAGCAATCGCAGACTGCCCAGACGGATTTCGCCGTTGGGCATCGAACGCACCGCCGCCATATAGCCAGTGGAGTAATAAATTTCCTCAATCAGCCTGTCAGCCGACATCGTGGAGGAAAGCAGCCTGAATTTATCCATGCTCTCCAAAAAAGCCGCACATTTTTCATTGCCGTCGCGCGCCATCGACATTACCGCACCGTACAACGGCGCATGACGCTCTTTCAATCGAATTTCCGCCAGTTCGTCGGGTGTGAATGCATAAATCGGTGACATCAGCACGCACATCAGCGGAATGTCCAGCAAGGGATTATTTATCACACGAAGGAAGGATAAAATCACATTTGCCTCGTCGGTTGCCAGTAAACCTCCGTCACTTGACATCCACGCGGGAATTCCCCTGCGTTCCAGCGAGTGAACATAATCCTCACCTTTTCCGCTCATACTGCGGCGCAAAATGCAGAAATCGCTGTAATCGGCACGCCTAAGCTTGCCCGTAGCCTTGTCGGTCACTTCAAAACCTGAAGCCAGCATGGATTCTATCATATCCGCGATGTACTCCGCTTCGTATTGAGATGATGTGAGCGGATGTTTTTGCGGCCGCGAAATAAAGTGCATTTCAGCCGTCATATCGTCGGATTCGGGGTAAACCGCCCTCGCAATCAGCTCCTGCGATTCATCGTAACGAACACCGCCCATCTCCTCCGACATCAGTCCGCGAAAGATGAAATTTATACATTCAGTTACTTCAGGACGGCTGCGAAAATTTGCGCCAAGCGTGATCAGTGCAGGGTATCTAGGAGTATCGGAACGATACGGTGTGTAACGTCGAAATTTATCCATAAAAAGCTCAGGAACGGCCTTGCGGAAGCGGTAAATACTCTGTTTCATATCGCCGACCATGAACATATTCACACCGTCAGTGAGCGCATATTTGTCGTCAGAATCGGGGTTTCGGGCAATCGCCGCGAAAATCAGACTTTGCACCGAGTTGGTATCCTGATATTCGTCAAGCATGATTTCATCGTAGCATTCGGTCACAGATAGCGCAACGTCCGTTTTTTGATATGCTGCACTGTAATCCTTGTTCGCTGAAAATCCCGTTTCGTCATCAACACCCGGCTTTTTTTCAATCAACAGCTTGACCGAGCAGTGCTCCAAATCGTTGAAATCGAGAATTTTCCGTTTCGCCTTGGGTTCTCCCAGCAAATCCATATAATCGCGCAGAATTTGTGCCAACTTGTGCACCATTTTACCTGTAAACTCTATTTCCTTTACAAATATCTCGCGGTCGGAAATTACGGCTTTGCGTATATCCTCAAAGGTTTCTTTGACAATCGTCCGTGCACTTTTGGCGATCTCCGCTTCAATAGGAAGCTTGGTCGTTCTGCCCAGCGGAGCAACATCGGCATTTTCCGCCGCGCGGTATAATGCATCCCAGTCGTGTG
>JBGUUF010000446.1:0-2258 GCA_045133435.1 Acutalibacteraceae bacterium | reverse complement strand
CGCACGGCAGCAGCAAGGCTAAGACCATCTGCAATGCAATTAAGCTCACAAGGGAATTTGTTGCGAGCGACGTTATCGGCAAAATTGCCGCCGACATCAGCGGTGAAACTGCAAAGTCGGATAAATAAAATTCAAAATATGCCGCCTCAGAATTCCTAAAAATCTGCGGCGGCTGATTCTGCATTTATCGAACATGAAAGAGAGGTCAATTTATGGAACCGTTGAACGTATCGCGTGAAAATTTTCCTATGAGCAACGCAACGGCAGAGGGTATGATCCCGTTGGTTTGCGAGCAGGACAACTACGAGATTTTCTATCATGAGGATGTTGTGTATGCCGAGCGCGACGGCTTGAAGCTGCACTTGCAGATCATCGGTCCTATAAACGATGAAGATGGCAGAACATTGGTGGTATTCATCCCCGGCTCGGCATTTCACAAGCAGAATGTAAAGGAGCGCGTTCCGCAGCTCAGTTACCTTGCAAACAAAGGCTTCGTGGTCGCGCTGTTGGAATACAGAGGTTCAGAGGTCGCGCCCTTTCCGTCGCAGACGTTGGATGCAAAGGCGGGCATACGCTTCATGAAGAAAAACGCGGAGAAGTATCGCATCGACCCGGAAAAAATCGTGGTAATGGGCGATTCTTCCGGCGGACACACCGCAATGATGGCGGGATTCACCTGCGGAATCCCCGAGCTGGAGGAAGCTGACGATGAATTCACCTCCGAGGTGAAGGGTGTGGTCGATTTGTACGGTCCGACTAATTTCGCAACCATGAACGACGATCCTTCTTCTCAAGACCACAGAACTCCCGACAGTCCCGAGGGCATGGAAATCGGCGGTAAGAACGTGCTCGAGCATCCCGAATTGGTGAAGCCTGCGACTATCGCGACTTATGTTTCGGAGGATAGAGAAATCCCGCCGATACTGATGTTCCACGGAACGAATGATGAACTGGTGCCGTTCGGACAGGGCTGTGAGCTTTGCAATGCATTGACCGCAGCGGGAAAGGACGTTACATTTTATCAGGTAATGGGCGCGCACCACGGCGGTTGGGAATTCTGGACAACCAAGGTGCTGGATATAGTAGAACGATTCATCCGCAGAGTGACGAAATAATAAACCCACAACGGGAATCCAGAGGTAAATCCTCTTGGCGGTTGTTTTGTGTGGGTGGTGGAGTTAGCCGCCACCCCTCTAATCCCAAAATCCATCAACAAAACAGAAAGGAAAAATTAAAAATGGCAGAACTCAACAGATTAGACCCCGCATATCTTGAAGAAACTATCGGGTACAAATTTAAAAATCGCAAGTATCTTTTGACCGCGCTGACACATTCGTCGTATGCCAACGAAGGCAAGCATTTGCAGAGCAACGAGCGTCTCGAATTTTTGGGTGATGCGGTGCTTAGCATAGTGGTGTCGGAGCACCTTTATGCTAAGTTCCGCAGCAAGCAGGAGGGCGACTTGACCAAGCTGCGTTCCTCGCTTGTGTGCGAGTCAACACTCTGCGGATTTGCAAAGAAAATCGGCTTGGGCGAATACATAATGTTCGGACGCGGCGAGAAACATTCAGGCGGCGATAAACGCCCATCTATCCTCGCTGATGCATTCGAGGCGCTGATTGCCGCGATATTCCTCGACGGCGGCATGGAGCAGGCGCGCGAATTTGTTATGGGCTTTATTCTGGAGGAATTGCAACACCCGACCGTGCGCAAGACGCGCGATTACAAGACTATGCTTCAGGAGATAATTCAGCAGAATGCGGAGGAGAAGCTCACATATGTGCTGGTGGGCGAGAGCGGTCCCGATCACAACAAGCACTTCACGGTTGAGGTTCATCTGAATTCGAACGTGATAGGCAAGGGCGGCGGACGCAGCAAGAAGGAAGCCGAGCAGAATGCGGCGAAGGAAGCATTGGAGCTGATGGGGTATTGAAGCACGCTAATATTGCCCTTTTCATCCCGCACAACGGCTGTCCGCATCAGTGCTCGTTCTGCAATCAGCGGACCATTTCGGGCGCAACAGAACAGCCGTCTGCCGATGATGTCCGCGCGGCTGTGAATACGGCATTGTCCTCCCCGAGCTTTGACGGAGCGAATGCCGAGATAGCATTTTTCGGCGGCAGTTTCACTGCGATAGACCGCGATTATATGATTGAATTATTGCAGGCGGCGCATGAATTCGTGAGCGGCGGCAAGGTCGGGGGAATCCGCGTATCCACCCGCCCCGATGCAATAAGCGCGGAGATCCTTGACATTCT
>JBGUUF010000445.1:0-4521 GCA_045133435.1 Acutalibacteraceae bacterium | reverse complement strand
CGCCCTCCCCGACGCAAAAATTTTACAGCCAGTCAATTGACAAATCATGTATTTTCAAGCATTATATATGTAATAGAATTGTTAAATAATCAGGGAAACGACCTAGAACAATGACTGCGCAACATCGGGTTTCCAAATGGGGACACAGCCATTCCTTGAATGGCTGTTAGCCTTTGGCAGGGTCGAGGGGCAGCGCCCATCGTGGGGTTGTAGGGGCAAAGCCCCTACAAAACTAAAGTGAAAAACAAACCTAAAATAGAAAATCATCACGCGAAGCGTCTAAAAAACTAACGAGAAAATCTTTGATTTTCAAGTGGTCGTTACGCATTCGATTTGGTATTTTCAGACATTTCCTACTGCAAACTATCGACAATCGCAAATATAATAGCGAAAAGCCATACTTTATAAATTTTAACTTTATCTGTAATGTCCACTCGAAAAATCTCCGATTTTTCATTGTTAGTTTTTTTTATTAATGCTGCGCATATTATTTTTTCCTATTTTAACTTTGTTTTTTACTTTGGTTCACAGGGGCTTTGCCCCCGTACCCCTACGATGGGCGCTGCCCCTCGACCCCGCCAAGAGGGCTTGCCCCCTTGGATTCCCATTGTTGCGAAGTCATTGTTCTAGGCAGTTATATTTCCTTTACCACAATCATTAATCACACATCAGGTGGTGACTGTTATGAGAAATCTTAAATATGAATTCAGCCGCGCGGGACAAGGTCTACTCGACGCATTCCACGGCGGCAGAGCATTAGTGGCACACCGACATCTCGGCGCGCATTTTTCCTGCGAGGACGGTCAAACAGGCGTGCGCTTCTCAGTGTATGCTCCCTATGCCGAACGCATCGCGGTTATCGGCGACTTCAACGGCTGGAACGAAAACGCGCATATCATGCATAAAATAGACAACCTCGGAGTGTACACTGTATTCGTGCCGAACGCGCGTCAGGGACAGCTCTATAAATTCCGCATATGGCAGGCGGGCGGCAACGTCTGCGACAAGGCAGACCCGTATGCCTTCATGGGTCAGCGCAGACCTTACAATTCCTCCGTTATCATGGAGGTAAACGACGACGCATTCACTGATTACGAGTGGATGAAAAACCGCACCCGCTGTTTTGAAAAGCCGCTGAACATCTACGAGGTACACCTCGGCGCATGGTGTCGCAAGCCTGCCTCAACCACCGAGCAAAGCTGGTACAGATACGACGAAATAGCCGAGCGGCTCGCAGATTATGCACTGCAAAACGGCTTCACGCACATCGAGATAATGCCGCTCACCGAGCATCCGTTCGACGGCTCATGGGGTTATCACGTCAGCGGAATGTTCGCCGCGACCTCGCGCTACGGCTCGCCGCAGCAGCTCATTAAATTGATAGACATCTGCCACAACAAGGGCATCGGCGTGATACTCGACTTCGTAATGGTGCATTTCGTCCGCGACAGCTTCGGACTTGGACGCTTCGACGGCACTCCGCTTTATGAATACCCGATGGACTACATGGCGAACAGCGAGTGGGACTCCTACAACTACGACTTCTACAAGGGCGAAGTGCAGAGCTTCCTGCTGTCGGCGGCGTATTTTTGGCTGGACACCTACCACATCGACGGCCTGCGTATCGACGCGGTGAGCAACATAATCTACTGGCAGGGACAAGCCGAGCGCGGCGTAAACCAAGGCGCAGTGGAGTTCATGCGGCGATTCAACGACGAGATTCACGATGTATTCCCGTCGGTAATGATGATTGCCGAGGATTCCAGTGCGTATTACAACGTGACCTCACGCTATGACGACCACTGGCATCTCGGCTTCGACTACAAATGGGACATGGGCTGGATGAACGACACCCTCAAATATTTCTCGATAGACCCGTTCTTCCGCCGTTACAGCCACGAGAAAATGACATTCTCGATGGACTACTTCAATGCCGAAAACTACCTGCTCCCCTTCTCCCACGACGAATCCTCTCACGGCAAAAAATCCATTCTCGGCAAGATGTGGGGCGACACCAAGCAGAAATTCGCACAGTGCCGTGCGCTGTATGTCTACATGTTCACCCACCCCGGCAAGAAGCTGAATTTCATGGGCAACGAATTCGCTCAGCTTGACGAGTGGAAGATAACCGAGCAGCTCCATTGGTACGAGTTGAACAACGAGTACAACGCGAAATTCTACGCATTTTTCAAGGAAATGAGCCAAATTTACCGCTGGTATCCCTCGCTGTGGGAACTGGATTACAACGGCGTAGGCTTTGAGTGGATAGACGCAAAGGACGATTACAACAACATTTTTTCATTCATTCGACGCGGTGGCGGTCAGGAGGTCGTGGTGGTACTCAATCTCTCCACCAACCCCCAATTCAAGCACGTTCTCGGCTTCAAGCACGGCGGCACGCTCACGGAATTCATGTGTACCGACGACGTGCAGTATGGCGGCGACGGCGTGACCAGCAACGGCAAGATAGGAATATCGCAGTACCCCCACAAGGATTTCCCGTTCAGCGCGACGGTGCAGCTCGCTCCCCTCTCGGCGCACATATTCCTGCTCAAGGACGAGCCGTGGGAGCCTGAATATCCCTCCGAGCCCGCAAAGTCCGATAAATTCAATCAAGAGCAGACCGCAGAAATTTCCGAGAAAACCAATGACGAGACTGCCTCGCAGAAGGGTCAGGGATAATTTACACATCAATTTATTATTTTATATTGATTCAGCCAACAGAAAAAGCTGTAAGGAACTGGATTTGTTCCTTACAGCTTTTTTGCGTGACGACCACTCGAAAAATCTCCGATTTTTCTTGTTAGTTTTTTATTTTGCGAAGCTGTGCTTCGCTATTTTCTTTCTGTTTTAGCTTATCTTACACTTTGGTTTACAGGGGCTTTGCCCCCGTACCCCCACCAAGGCGCTGCCCTGGACCTGCCAAAGGCTAACAGCCATTCAAGGAATGGCTGTGTCCCCATTTGGAAACCCGTTGTTACTGAGTCTTCAGTTTATGAACTCTGCGTCGTCCATTTTGACAAACGGGCGGTCACTGGCTTCCATTGCGCTCAGACCCGAACGGCTGAGTTCCACTATCTGATAGCCCTCGAAATTCTGCAAAATTCCGTCAAGCTCATCGGGAGAACCCGACACGGTGATAGTAGCAGTTGCATCTCCCATATGTACTACATTCGCGTGATTTCTGAATGCCATATTGAGGAATTCGGTGCGGCGCTCGGGCGCACACTCAAATTTAACCAGCATCGACTCGGAGAGAACCGCGTTGCTATCGTCGAGAATAGCGATGCGGCGCACGTCCTGGATCTTACTGAGCTGACAGATTATCTGCGACATCTCAAGCTCGTCATTTGTTATCACGACCATCGTCATGCGTGTGAATTTCGGATTTTCGGTGGCGCAAGCGGTGATAGTTTCTATATTATAGCCGCGGCGGTAGAAAAGTCCCGATACTCTCTGGAGCACACCGGGGTGATTTCTGACCAGTGCGGAAAGAATCTTTTTGTTAGCCATATTCTTTGCGTTCCTTTCAAAGATATTTTATATCAATCAGTTCATTTCGGTGATGATCTTATCTGCGCCTGCTCCCGGAGGAATCATCGGCAGAGCGTTGATATCCTTGCTTATCTGGCAGTCAACCACAACAGGACCGTGCACGTCAAATGCCGCCTTAAGTACGCCTTGAATTTCCTCGGTCTTGCTGATGCGCATACCTGTCACGCCGAATGCATCTGCCAGCTTGACAAAATCAGTCTTGCGGCAGGGGTCTGTATGGCTGAATCTTCTGTCATAGAAAAGCTTCTGCCACTGGCGCACCATACCGAGCACCTGATTGTTCATAACCAGCACCACAACAGGCAGATTGTAGCTTGCGAGAGTGGTAAGCTCGTTGAGGTTCATGTGGAAGGAGCCGTCGCCTGTGATAAGCACAACGCGCTTGTCGGGGTTGCCCATCTGAGAGCCGATAGCCGCGCCCATGCCGTAGCCCATCGTGCCCAGACCGCCCGATGATGCGAATGTGCGGGGCTGCTGGAACTTATACATCTGAGCTGTCCACATCTGATGCTGTCCGACATCGGTGCATACGATATCATCGGGGCGCATGATTTTATTCAGCTCGGCAAATATAGCCTCGGGAGTTGCATTGTCGCCGTCCTTCTGAGAGCAGTGGATCTCGTCGTTCCAGTTTGCAATCTTATTTACCCACTCGGTGCGGTCAATGTCGGCAAGCGACTGAGCCAGCTTGTCGAGAACCTCGTCCGCACTGCCGCGAATACGCAGGTCAACCAAAACATTCTTGTCGAACTCTGCGGAATCAATATCTATCTGAATTATCTTAGCGTTCTTGGCAAATGCCTTTGCGTCGCCTGCCACGCGGTCGGAGAATCTTGCGCCGACAACCAGCATGAGGTCGCAGTTGTCTGTCGCCATTGCACTGCCATAGCCGCCGTGCATGCCGATGAGTCCGCAGTAAAGTCTGTGATCGCTCGGGAAGCTGCCCAGACCCATGAGCGAGCATGC
>JBGUUF010000444.1:0-5556 GCA_045133435.1 Acutalibacteraceae bacterium | reverse complement strand
CAATGGAAACGGCAAAGAACTGCAGCAAGTGATCCGAAAAAATCTACAGAAGCTGATCGGGCAACTGATCCGGCGATCTGAGATTCCGGCACAGCAGATTAAAAAGGTCATTATCGGCGGCAGGTCCAATAAAGCCACGCTTCAAATCGCCCCGACTTTATTGGATAAAATCACACCGAATTCGCCCATTATGCAGGAGGAAATATTCGGTCCTGTGTTGCCTATGATGACATTCAGCAAGATGAGCGAGGTCATGGATTACGTCACCGCGCACGAAAAGCCGCTTGCATGCTATCTCTTCACCCACAGCCGCAAGACCGAGCGTTACATCCTCGACAATATTTCATTCGGCGGCGGTTGCGTAAATGATACTATTATCCACCTTGCTACCTCACACATGCCGTTCGGCGGTGTCGGCAACAGCGGCATGGGCGGTTATCACGGAAAATTCGGCTTTGACACGTTCAGCCACAAAAAAAGCGTACTGCGCAAGTACACTTGGCTTGACCTGCCGATGCGCTACCAGCCATACTCAAATTTCATGGAAAAACTTGTGAGAATCTTCGTTAAATAAAATAGTAAATAAAAAATTCATCTGCTCGTTTTGAACAGACGAATTTTTTTACTTATAAATTTCCGAGAAGAGTTCCAATTTGGATATTCTGAAAATAAAATTCATAAATCGCAGAGATGTCACAGGTGCCAGACGGTATGCAAACGACATAAAATGCGCGTCCATGCCGATTACAATTCGACTGCGGCGGGAATTTACCTTTTTCAGAATTTTCTTCGCCGCCTTCGATGCGGGCATGCTCACCATGTCGATAATACCGTTGTTGTTGTGCACCTGATTTTTCATTATATCCGTGCGGATGAATCCCGGACAAACGACGGGAATGTAAATCTTACCGCGATATTCCTCGCGCATAGCCTCGGACAGAGCCTTGACTGCCGCCTTACTCGCCGAATACACTGACGTTCCGACCAGTGGACAGAGCGCGTCCGAACTGGAAATATTTATTATCGCCGTGCCGTCTTTTTGCTCAAACAACGGCAAAAATGCCTGCGTGGAATGCACTACCGAATTCAGATTTGTGTCCAGCCCCGCCTTTACATCTTCGGCGGAATACTTACCGAATCGCGTGAACTGCGGCAAGATTCCCGCGTTATTGATGATAACATCGACATCAAAGCCTGCGGCGGATGTCTCATCAGCTAATTCCCGCCATTTTTCGCTGTCCGACACATCAAACAGACGATAGCTGAATTTATCGCTCAACTTGCCCAATTCACCGCACAGCGCCCTCATTTTGCTTTCGTTTCGCGCAACACCGATAACATTGCATTGATATTTCTAAAACAGCAGCTTGACCATTTCTTTGCCCAGACCGCCGGAAGCTCCTGTAATTATTACATTTTTTTCGTAAAGCGAAAATTTATTTTTTGACATTTAAAATAACCGCCCTTCTAATATTTTGAGCCAAAAGTTTGTTTAATGTATCAACTTTTAATTGACTTTTGTTTTTATTAATTGTATAATTATGTTAATTAAAATTTAATACATTATGAAAGGTATGTCAATATGTTTAAGAAAATTTTCTCGTTGCTGCTGTCGTTAAGTATTTTTATGTCACTGCTCGCGTCATGCAGCGATGAACCCGAAACAGTGAAAACATACGACGACAAATATCGTAATTTTTACGAAATATATGTGCGTTCGTTCAGCGATTCAAACGGCGACCACATAGGCAATCTCAACGGCGTTGTGTCAAAGCTCGATTATCTCAAGGCGGCTGAAGGCACGGATGATTCAGGCTCGCTGGGTATCGACGGCGTGTGGCTCATGCCTATATTTACATCTCCCTCGGAACACAAATACGATGTCACCGACTACTATTCTATCGACCCGACCTACGGCACGATGGAGGATTTTGAAAATCTGCTGAGTGAGTTCCACGAGCGCGGCATACGCGTTATTGTTGACTTAGTGCTCAATCACTCATCAAACGAACATCCGTGGTTTCAGCAGGCTGTTGAAGCTCTCAATGCCGGCGAGGAAAGCAAATACATCGACTATTACACTTTCACTCAGGAGCCGGAGCTTGACGAGTGGGGCAGCATTACGGGATACAATCCCGTCGAAGGCAACACTGAGGGCTATTATTATGAGAGCCGATTCTCCCCCTCAATGCCCGATCTCAATCTCGCAAATCCCGAAGTCATAAGAGAAATCAAGGACATTGTTAAATTTTGGATCGAAAAAGGTGTTGACGGTTTCCGTCTGGATGCCTGCAAGTATTATTTTTACGGTGATGATGCTTCAAGCATAGAATTTCTTTCAGACTTAACCGAATACTGCCGCTCAATAAACCCTGAATTTTATTTAGTCGGCGAGGTATGGGCAGAAGATTATGTTATCTCCGAATACTACAAGAGCGGCATGGACAGCTTCTTCAATTTTGACTGCTCATATGTCGGCGCATATCAAGGTCTTTTCAATAATATTGACACCGGCAACGGTGAAATTCTCGCTAACCGGGCAGAATATTGGAACACCACTATACGCAACAACAATTGGGACGCAATCGACGCTCCGTTCCTGTCAAACCACGATACGATACGCAGTGCCTCCTATTTCAACGATGACACATCAAACCGCAAACTTGCGGCAAGTCTTTATATGATGATGCCGGGCAATACGTTTATTTACTACGGTGAGGAAATCGGCATGACTCAAGGCTGGCAGAACGACAGCTACAAGCGCCTGCCTATCAAGTGGTCCAGCGAGGAAGACGGAACGGATATAACACCTCCGACCGGCGGCAAAAATATCAAGGCTCCGTTTTTCAGCGTTGAAGAACAGCTTGAGGATTCAAATTCGCTGCTTAACCACTATAGAACCCTCATCAAACTCAAAAATCAGAATCCCGAAATCCAGCGTGCACAGGTCGTTTCAGCCTGCGACCTCGATAACCGCAACGTGTCGGCATACACCTGCGCATACGACGGTTCATCGGTGATGGTGTTGCACAATCTGACTGCTACCGTCAAACAGGTTGACCTCAGAGCCGCAGGATACGATGATTACACCATTCTCAGAGGCTTCGCCACTGCATCAAAATACATCGCAGAAGAAGAATACAACGCGTATCTCAACGACGAGGAATATGAAACACCCGAGTTCATTTCGGGCGCATCTCCCCTGACTTATGTAAACGGTGTGCTTACCCTTCCTCCAAAAACTACCGTTATACTCAAAAGCTCAAAGTCGGTGGATTCCACATTTATCACCACCACGACAACGGCTTATGTAACTCCCTCCGATGCGGTTACTTCCACGGACACCGAAACCGAGTCCACTGACGCTGCTGAATAATTGATTAAAAATAAAATCACCGCTGAATTTAATTTGAAAATTCAGCGGTGATTTTTGTTCCCCTTATGAAGCTGCGTGTTCGTTATAATTATCACTTAACTCTGTGCTTTTGTAAATCAATATGTAACATTAAATCCGTTTCACGGCATAACACCTATCTGTTATGATATACCGCCTTCTTTTTGGTGTTCTTCGGATATTGACACTCATCTATAGAATTTTTGCTGTCAATAAAAATAAATCCCATCAAAATCACAAATATCGCCATGATCCCCACTCCGACATTTACATAATTACATGCCAGTTCCAACAAATTGCCAAGCCATTTTAATCCGCAAAATGCCATTATCATAATTATAGCAACTTCCGCCAAGCTACCGAGCACCAAAGCAATTTTAAAGAATATCCCGTGTTTTTCCATATTTTTCATAAATATAACCATCCTCTTTTTCGCACTAGTGCGAAGAAATTTTATATTCTGCATGCCGATCAAATCTCACCCGACAACCTCGATCCTTAGGCAATACAGGCGTTTTTTCAACCAGCGGGGTAATAGAAAAAATTAAAGATAAATTGCAATTTATCGCCGAAATAGCACTTGCGGCTTTTCTTCAGTCGCGTTTTTGCTACTTGCGAATTAAATATAACACATACGATCTCAAATGTCAAGAGTTTTTTCTCAGGTTTGAGAAAAATATTTTTTTTACAAATTAGGTGTTGCATTAACGCGAAATGTATGTTAGAATATAATCACATCAAAAGAATGGTGGATTTTGAGAAAGTAAACCGACGTAATTTTAAAATTTATAAGGGTGTGTCAAAAAAATGAACATAAATGATAAAATCAAGCATCGCCGCATACAACTGGGTCTGAATGTAAACGACATTGCAGAAGCATTAAATATTTCCCGCGCCACATTATATCGCTATGAAAGCCACGAAATCGAAAAGCTGCCCATTTCTATCATTGAGCCGCTGGCTGAGATCCTGCAAATGACACCCACCGAGCTTATGGGCTGGGACAGATACGGTGACAACAGCAATCGCACCGTTCCTTTGCTCGGCAGTATCGCCTGCGGTCTGCCTATCACCGCTGAGGAAAACATCGAGGATTACGTCGCCGCGCCGATTGGCTGCAACGCAAATTTCGCCCTCAGATGCAAGGGCGACAGTATGATAAATGCCCGCATTTGCGACGGCGATATTGTATTCATACGCTCGCAGCCTGACTGCGAAAACGGTGAGATCGCAGCCGTGCTCATCGGTGACGAGGCAACTCTCAAGCGCGTCTACAAGTACCCCGACGCTATCACGTTAATGCCCGAAAACAGCGCATATCCTCCCCTTGTCTACCGCAATGAGGAGATGAACGACATCAAGATTCTCGGCAAAGCGGTCGGCTTTGTTAGCTATTTTTAATTAAATTAATTTGACCGCAAGGAGGCTGATACATGCATTTAGGCTGGATTTATCTGATAGTCAACGACTTTGAAAAATCAATTGACTTTTACGAAAAACTGCTTCAGATTCCTGTATCAGCTCGATGCCCTTGACGGTAAATGTTATAGATTACACCCCGAAAGACGGGGAATTTGAGCAATAAAAAATGTCGGAGATTCATTTGCACGAGTCTCCGACGTTTTTCATTTTAAATTGACTGTATCAAATTTTAAAAGGTTATCGACGGCAATGTATTTCTCGCCCGACAAAGCGAATTTTCTGCCGCAGACACTGCATTCCAACACGGGCAAAACCACATCTGCGCCATTCGTACTGAAATATTTTATTCCCACCGACGTGGTTTTCAGATTTTCACGGCAGCATCGCGGAAGTCTGGTCTTTCTTACAGCGTCTCGGTGAAAGGCGTATCCTGACGACTTGAAATGTTCATTCAGACTGCTCATCCGAACCGTCCATTCGCTTTTTGAGTTCAAGATAGACCGCGTAAAGCTCGGTTGCTTCAAAACCGCCCTCGACACAGTCCTCACTGAACAGCCTGTAGGATTTAAAAGGTAGCTTTATCACCATTATATAGCTGTTGCCTATCGCCTCATTGGTCATCGTGTCGCGTGTGTAATACACATTTTTGACATCCTTGCATTCAAATATCGCCGAGCGACCGCCGAAAGTCAGCTTCACCTTGCCGCTTTTGCTGAATTGCGCGGTGCCTTCGCCGTTTG
>JBGUUF010000443.1:0-2081 GCA_045133435.1 Acutalibacteraceae bacterium | reverse complement strand
CGCTTTTCACTGATAAAAAATCCTTAAACAGACTAAATGCTGTAATTCTGCAGTTATAGCCTATAAAATCCGGATTTTTGGCGTCCCACTCATCCTGCATAGCATATGAATCGTACTTTACGCTTGACACATCGGCTTTTTCAAAGCCCTTAGTAAGCGATTCCGCATCGACACATTTGTTAAATTGCTTTACATGCTGAAAAAACACATCTCGGCACTCATCTGAAACTCCGGCATTTTTAAGAAGTTCTTCAGTTTTTTTAATCGATTCATCATCTGTCAGATTGGAATATTCTATTTCAAGATACGGAGGCTTATTAACTTCATCGCCCTTTTTATGGCAACCCGCAACCGCCACAAAAGCTAGCAGCAGCGCAAGAAGCAGTGCGAAAGCTTTCGCGGCATAGCGTTTTTGTTTAATTTCGGTAAGCATAATTTATACTCAGTCCTCTCTGTCCTTTACATCAATTGTCGCGCCGTCAAAGTTAAAAGTCGCGAAGTAATCGGCGGGAGTTTCAGCGCGGCGAATCATCTTAACCGTGCCGTCCTCTTGGAGCAGCAATTCAGCCGAACGCAGCTTGCCGTTGTAATTGTAGCCCATCGAGAAGCCGTGTGCGCCTGCGTCGTGAATTACAAGGAAGTCGCCGATGTCGATAACAGGCAGTTCGCGGTCGATTGCGAACTTGTCGTTGTTCTCGCAGAGCGAGCCTGTGATGTCGTAGGTCATCTTGGGACCGTTCTCGTCCTTGCCCATAACTGTGATGTGATGATATGCTCCGTACATTGCGGGGCGCATGAGGTTGCAGGCGCAGGCATCCACGCCGATGTAGTGCTTGTATGTCTCCTTGCGGTGGACAGCCTTGGTCACGAGATGACCGTAGGGCGCGAGCATGAATCGACCCAACTCGGTGAATATAGCGACATTGTCCATGCCTGCGGGAACGAGGATATTCTCGTACTGCTGACGCACGCCGTCGCCGATAACCATAATGTCATTCGGCTCCTGCTCGGGGCGATATGCTACACCCACGCCGCCCGAAAGGTTGATGAATTCGATAGACGCGCCTGTCTTTTCCTTGAGTTCCACAGCAAGCTCGAAAAGCTGACGCGCAAGCTCGGGATAATAGCCGTTGGTCACGGTATTGCTGGCGAGGAAGCTGTGAATACCGAAGTGCTTCACACCCTTGCTCTTGAGGATCTTGAAAGCCTCAATGATCTGCTCGTGTGTCATGCCGTACTTAGCATCGCCGGGGTTGTCCATGATAGAGTTGCCGAGGGTGAAATGTCCGCCGGGATTGTAACGGCAGCAAATAGTCTCAGGCAGTCCTGCGACCTGCTCGAGAAAATCAATGTGAGTGATGTCGTCGAGATTGATAATAGCGCCCAACTTCTTGGCAAGCTTGAAATCCTCTGCGGGTGTCGCATTGGAGGAGAACATGATGTCACTGCCCACGTTGCCGACAGACTCGGCGAGCAGCAATTCAGTATAGGAGGAGCAGTCTGAGCCGCAGCCTTCCTCTCTGAGTATCTTCATCAGATAGGGATTCGGAGTTGCCTTGACAGCGAAATACTCCTTGAATCCCTTATTCCAGCTGAATGCCGCTTTGAGCCTGCGCGCATTCTCACGGATGCCCTTTTCATCATAAATGTGATAAGGGGTGGGGTATGTCTTTTCGATTTCCTTGAGCTGTTCAAGGGTAACAAAAGGTGTCTTCTTCATATGTATTTTCCTTCCTCAAAATAAATATATGTAAATTTTTGGTTCAGCTATTCAAATCCCGCAATGGATAACAAATTTATTCTGCATTAAACCTGTTTAACGGTCATTATATTATTACGACCACTCGAAAAATCTCCGATTTTTCTTGTTGGCTTTTTTCTTGCATATGCTTCGCATATGTTCTTTGTTTCTATTTTTACTATTTCTTTCACTTTGGTTTTGCAGGGCTCTGCCCTGCACCCGCAAGGGCGCCGCCCTTGACCTGCCAAAGGAGGAATCCCCCTTTGGAATCCCGTTGTTACGCAGTTATTTTTTATCGCAGCTATTTCTTCCTTAACTTTATCAGCTCTATCTGATTTTT
>JBGUUF010000442.1:0-2572 GCA_045133435.1 Acutalibacteraceae bacterium | reverse complement strand
AGCTTGCAAACCTCCATACTGCCCTCGGGACGTGCTGCTGATGCGTCGTTCTCAAAGAGTGTACGGAGCGCCTCCTTGATAAGGTTCGCGTCCTCGTCGGAAAATCCCGTTTTTTCGGCAAGTTGGCAGTTAATACTGCCCTTTATGATATACAAACCAAAGCCAACGCGGTGCTTCATGCCCATTGTATCGGATGCCTTGCTCTCCTTGCCAGCTTCGCTGTTGACGCTCTTGGTAATCTGCATACTTATTGAGTCGATTGGGTCAACGCTGACCGCCTGATGGATAGAAACAGGTCCTCTCACACCGACAGAAACCTCCTGCCCCTTGAACGCGAAAACTTGACCGAAGCTGCGTACGTCTATCCACTCTCTGCACGCAATTGCAGCGCACTTATCTCTGTCTGCCTTCTTCTTATTCCCCATTTCCGCCTTCAATTCGGCACATCCGTTGGCCCTCTCGCTCAAGCTCTTGAATTCATCAGTGGTTCTGTCATCCGACTGCACGAAAATATTCTGTCCCATGTCCTGCAAGCGATTGCGTATCTTGCGCTTGATGCATACGTCTGAGATCTCGCCGTAGCCGTCATAATTTTCGCGCGGACGATTGCCGTTCAATGGGTCGCCGTTGGGATTTGCATTTGTCACCGAGATGATTTCTACAAAGTCGATTTTAGTTGTAAGTGTACTCATAATTATTCTTCCTCCATATTGTTTTCGTCCGAATCGTTTATTTCTGAACTGTTTTTATTGAAACTGTTTACCGCATACATCTGGCTGTGATAACCCAGCAAATACAACCCGTCAAGATGGCTGTCGTCTGCATAATCCTCGGGCGAGAACATATCGTGTATCTCGTCAAGCTGTGTGAGCAGCCACTTGCTCTTGAGCTTGCGGGAATACGGCTCCAATTTTTCCTCAATGATCTGCCATGTGCGGAAGGGTCTTTGCGAAAATGCGTTCATGTAACGCTTTGCATTTGTGACCTTTCCCTTTTCTTCTTCAAACGTCGCGCGCTGTTCTATCAAATCGGCGATTGCAAGCAGTCGTCCGTAAAGATAGCTTCTGTCTGTGCAATTTGTGTCCAATGCCATTTCCCATACCTCCGAGTTATAATCGTATTTTAATTTTTTTACCATTGAGCAGGCGAGTGCAAGAGTCTGCCGCCAGCATTTTTCATCCTTATATGACACAGGCGAAGACGCCCTCTGCACCGCTGTATTCACCATATCGCGCGGGATTTTTTTGCCCTGTGAAATACACGGCAGCAGACGTTTTATGGTGGTGTTGAGCATGACTGAATTGCTGCCGCTCAGCGACATATAGCCGTTGCCCTCATTGCCGTAAAGTATCTCCGCGATATTTTTTATTCCCGGCATGCCGCAGTAGCTTATCACCTTTTCATTCTTTTTGGTGTAATGTATCCAGCCGCATGAATTCTGCCAGTTTGCAATATTTTCCACATATCTCGATGAATTTATTGTGGTAAATCCGGTCATTGAAAGTCGCCCCGGCGTGGAGGCTTCAAGAGTCATGAGATACATGTTCTCACTGTAATCCAACTTTTTCCCATACCCCATGAGCGATTGATTGAACTTTCTAGCGTCGATATAATTCGTATCATTGCCGTTGTCATCAATCAAAATGTCGCCGAACAGTTCAAACATCGTATCAGGCATACTGTCCATCACGGAAGGCATAACTGAATCCGCTGATTCCCACGCAACGAAGCAAAAGCTGCCGTTTGTAAAACCTTGCCTGCGGATTATCCATTTCAGCGCGTTGTGTGCCTTCTGCGACGCAATATATCCTACCGCCGAAGCCTCGGTTTTATCGTCGAAGCGCCCTCGATAGGTGAATCCCGAGCTGTCATTGGAGGAAATCAGCTTGGTCATATCGCCCTCGTTCATAATCTTTGACGGGTGAAGATATGTCAGAGTTTCATACTCGCCCGTTGCATAACAAAGCTCCTTGTCCGCAGCCTTGGCAGTCTGATATTGTATGAATTTCTCATGCAACGTCGCATCAAGCCACACTTCGTCGGGGTCGTCCGATATTTCATCTGAGCGCACCACAAATCTCACAAAAGCATCAGCCTGAGACAACCCTTGAATTTTCTTTCCGCTGTCCAACATGCCTTTTTCATCGGCAATAAGCACGCCGCAGTCAATCAAATCCCCCACCAAACCGCTGCTTTCATTCATGTATGCAGCGATCGCCTTGATTTTTGGGTGGGTGTATTGCGAATCGTTCCACTCATTAAGCTGCTGCAAATAAGGGTTAAAGCACTCATTTATGTACTTCTGTTTTTCCTTGTCCTCGCAGTCAAGATAGTAAGCGTAATCTTTCGCAACATATTTCAGCTTGTCGCAAAGCGGGTGGGGATACGGCTTGGAGGTTCTCGACGACGAGCCTTCTGTGGCGGGTATTATGGTCGAATTCTCCGATTTTTCCAATGCCCTTGCATTCAGAAAATTTCCGTCTTGATCCAATACAACCTCGATTTGCGCCGCCTGCGTGATATGCGCTATCGGCAGGAGCACTGTGCTCCTCCCCTTTTCGTCAACCATCTG
>JBGUUF010000441.1:0-2130 GCA_045133435.1 Acutalibacteraceae bacterium | reverse complement strand
AACAGCTTCTTTTGGAACCACTGCACTATGGCATTGACTTATATGTCAAAGGGCGTGTTGTCCCGCAAACAGGCTATCGAACTTATATCCGACACGCAATTGACCGTCGCCGATGTTTACAAGGCAAAATCATCCTAGGAGATATTTTCTGACATGAACAATAAAAAAACTCGGTTAACTTTAATACTAGCCGCAATAACTGCGGGAATCGTTATTATTTCTGCGGTTGCGGCGCTGTCGCTATACCACCAAAGCTCCGACAGCTTTACGACCAATCTTGCGTCAAATCTCGCTAAAATATGCAGCAGTTCCGACTTGAGCCACACTCAGCTCCGCATGATAGAATGCGCTGAAATCAAAAATGTGAAATACGACACATCAGATAACGGCACGAAGAAATTCTATGCGGAAGTAAGGCTGTTCAATCCAAAAGTAAACTGCGGCTCATATTCTGGCGAACCGCAGAAATATGTAAAAAGCGCCGTTGATTCGCTGTATGACAGCAAATTCAGCTATGTGAAGTGCGAAATCATCGGTTTGTGCGTTGACGACAAGCCGGTAATCGACACCGCTACCCTCAACAGATTGGTGGCGTGCGTGCAGGAATCGTGGGACGGCGGTCAAAATCTGATTGAAAATAAGCACCTCAATCAGGCGATAAGCGACATGCTCTGCCCCTCCCCTTACGAAGAGCGCGAATACACGGGTGCGGCTGAATACACCGCTGCTTACAATGACTTTCTCGACAGCTATTCGGCGAATTTCGCTGTGGACGGAATAAAAATAAACGGCGAAGTCTCAAACGACCCTTCGGCTATCCGAAATGTGATGGCTAAGATTTTGACACCTTACTATTGCTCAGCCAAAAACGTCAGTTTGAATGCGGCCGATCCTCAGAGCGGTATGCTTTCATTCAGCTTTGATTCGCTCAACATAATCGAGGCGATTTCTCAGGCGAAAAAGTCTATTATTTCCTCTGAAAATGAAATCGACATATCTGCCGCAGAGAGTCAGATTTTCTCAGCCGTGACATCGGCTTCGGCTGCTTATTCCGACGAAACCGCGTTTAAATGCAATATGAACATAGACTTGGTGGATTTCGCCGACAGTGCGGCTTCGGGCGGTGAGGGTTATTACGGCATTATTCGCGCATTCACCGAATACTACAGCAGCAGTGCATACGACGCCGTCACCAACCGCAGCAGCATCAAGCAGATACAAACAAGCTGCGTGATAAGCGGCAAGGGCAACGGCATGTGGCCTGTTGAATTCAAGCGCAACGCCGGCGACGGAAATGCGATAATCAGCATTATAAAGATAAGCGACAACGGCGAAGAATCGAGCGTTGCCAAGCTCTATCTGACCGACGGTGGAAGCGATATAATTTGTCTGGCACAGGGCAAGTACCGAATTAATATCGCTGTGGGCGAAAATTATTTCGGAGCAAGTCAGCTTTTCGGCGACGATGGCATTTATTTTAAAGACAGCACAGAATTTGAAGTCACGGCATCAAATTCCGTCACGGTCGAAAAGCACGAGGAAGAAAGCCTCAGCATTATCGACTACATTCTGAACAAAAACAACGGCGGCACATGCATTGACAGGTCCGCTTTCTAAACAGTAAATTTACCCCTGAGCTGACTCGCTCGGGGGTAATATTTCGCCTATTAATTTTGGAGTTACAGCATATGAAACAAAAACAGCTTGGAATAATTTACATCATCACATCAGCTTTTTTCTTCGAACTGATGAGCTTTTTTGTGCGGCTTTCGGGGGATCTGCCCGTTATTCAAAAGAGCTTTTTCCGCAACTTGGTGGCGTTTTTCGTGGCACTGTTCATTTTGCTCAAAGAAAAACAACCTTTCAAAATCGGGCGCGGCAATATGAAATATATGATCATCCGTGCGGCGGCGGGAACATTCGGTATACTGTGCAATTTCTACGCGGTCGATCACCTCAATCTCGCCGATGCTTCGATACTTAACAAATTGTCGCCATTCTTCGCGGTGATATTCAGCGTCTTTCTGCTCAAAGAAAACGTAAAACCTGTTGAGTGGCTGACCCTAGCAGTGGCATTTATCGGAGCGCTGTTCGTCATCAAGCCGTCATTTACTATGGAATTCATCTACG
>JBGUUF010000440.1:0-7380 GCA_045133435.1 Acutalibacteraceae bacterium | reverse complement strand
CCTTTTGCTTTTCAAATGTTTCCTTACCTTGCTCATACTCCTTGCGTGCGTTTTCAAGCTTTTTCCGCCCGCTGGACAATGCATTGTTCAGGGCGGATTTTTGCTTTGAAAGCTCCTTTTTGGCTGTGCTCAGTTGTTTTTTGCTCTGGGCAAGCTGCTTCTTTGCACTGCTGACAGCGTTTTTCGCCTGCGTCATCTTCTCGTTATACATGGCGGTAAGCTGGTTTACATCGCTGTTCATCTCATCACTAAGGCTCTTGGTATCACGGAGCAGAGTGTCAAATTTATCGTATTCCCTCAGCATATTCGAGTAAATTATGTTCTGCTTATCGGTCACATCTGGATTCTGGGCTTTTTGCTGTATCTTTTGACGCTCAGATGAATTTTTGTCGCTAAGCTGCTGTATGCGGTCAGAAAACTGATTAAGCAGTTTGATAGCATTTATGTTGCTGTTATTGTAGCGCTCATATTGCTCCTCCACTGTTTTCAGCGCGGACTCGGCGGTTTTGATCGCTTGATTGCTGTCGGAAATATTTTTCTCAGCATCCTTTATGTCCTGTTCAGCGTCGGTAATTTTTGATTTGTATATCTTTTCTGTGGTTTCCAGCTTGGCTTCCCCCAGAATGATTTCCTTGTATGCATCATCAAGCTGCTGTTTGGCGTTGGAGATCTGCGTTTCATATTCGGATTTCTTTGTGTCATAAAGCTTTTGTGCGGCATCAAGCTGTTGCTGTGCATAATCGTGAAGCTGCTCGGCACGGACAGCACAGCGATTAACAGATACATTTTCCAGCTTTGATTTAATTTGCTCCACAAGGTCGTCATATTTATCATAAAAGCTGTTTAAATCGCGCGCCCCCATGACAGTGACAACCGCCTCAGTGTAAATTATTTCGCCTTCAATATAGGGATTTGTTTGTTCAAATGCATCTTGTGGAATGTAGGCAAAAAGGTTAATTTCCCTGTTGTTTAAGGTCTGTGAAACTCCCATTTCATAGGTGAGGTAGAGCGGAGATTTTGCCAGCCCTACCACGGTGAATTCAGTGATTTTCAGTCCGCTGGCGGTTTCTGATTTGAATATAACTCTATCGCCGAGCTTCACATCATACTGCACTGCCATGTTGTCCTGATTTTCTATTATGATTTCATTAGCAGTCTCGGGAAGTCTGCCGTCTGTCAGTTCAATACGATTTATATATATGTCCGAATCGCTGCTGCTGACATAACCGTTTGGCAGACTGTGAAGTCTGATTATGGTTTCCATGCCACCGAAATCTGTAACAGCGTCAGCGATGTAACCCGCCTGCACATTTTCTACTCCGTCGGTGCTTTTTATTTCAGCGATATCCTCATCGGTCAGTCCGAGAGGGGAGATTATCTGAATGTCGCACATATTATAATCATCGAAGTATTTATCGACAGTATATGCCATGTCGGGAGCGGAGGACCTTAGTCCCGAAAAGAACGCCACACCTATGGCGACTATGCAGAGTATTGATATGAAACGGTTTCCGGATTTTCTGATCTCTCTTAAAATGTCTGTCAACATGCCTTTGGTCATAGAAATATCCCCTTGCAAACTGGAAAATTCTCATTGCGTGTTTAATATGGTAAATATAACACTTATATTGACATTATATCACTTTTGTTTAATATTTGCAATATAATTTAAGGTAACGAATAAAAAATGTATCATTTATCAAATATTCTCTTGATTTGACAGGACATATGTGGTATAATCATAGTCAACAGTGATGCGATCTTCAGCAGGAGGAATTATTATGTTTGCCTTAAACCGGTCCCAGCCTGAAAAGTTAATGGAGAATATTTTCAAGAAACAGGTGCAGTCGGTTGAGGAGGTCAACTTCAGCGACGACAACAGTATTACAGGCCGAGTTTCTACCAAAAGCCACAGCGTTCATAAATATATGGTGACATTTTCTGATGGCGGCAAAATGCCTGTGATATGCAAATACAAGTCTAAAAACATCATAATAAACGGTGCGATGCTGCTGAATTACAACAATGATCCGCGATTTTATGTACATGTAATGAGATCGCGCAAGGTGTTGGGATTTGACAGCAGTTATTTCAGGGAGATAGTATTTTATCAAAACATTGACGACAGCTTGAAAAAACATCTGGTGGAGATATACGGCAGCTGTCGTGACGACAGAAAAAGTCTTTATGTGACAGCTATGCGTGAGATGGCTAATAGTGTTCCGTTGAGCCGCGATGTGATATACAGAATTATTGACGCGATAACTGATTTTCATGCGTTTTATTACAACGACCATTCTGTTGTGAAGCGGCTGGAACTGAACGAATATACCACCAAGGATTACAAAATCAGCAAGCCGCTGCTGCGAATGGTATTCCACGGCTTAGATGAAGGCAGCAGGGGGATTTTCAGTGAAGAGAATTATTTAAAGCTGACGCATTTCATTGAAAATATAGATGATTTTCATTCCGGGCTGCCCTGCCACAACACATTGACACATAACGATTTTTCGCCTAGAAATATTTTCTGGACGGAGGATTCAGTACATATATATGACTGGGAGCTTGCCTGCTATCAGAATCCCGAGCATGATCTGGTTGAGTTTATAATAATGATAATGTCCAGTCTCAGCGACGCAGAGGTTCTGGAATGGATGCAGTGCTTTAAGCGTCTGTTGGCACAAAAGGCTGATGTAAGGATTTCGGACGAAGAATATAGAAAAATTATCGAATTCAACATTATGGAATATTGTGTCAACCGCATGAGTGTGTTGAGAGCTGCCAATCGCAGGCTAAAGCTTGAATTTATAGACAGCATGGCGGTCAACGCCAATCGACTGATGAATCTTGTGATAAAAGGAGAATAAGATTATTATGAACAGAGAACTTGCTATACTTGAGCTGGCAGATTATTATGAGCGCGTAGAATATAATGATGCCAGTGCGTATCTGATAATAAACGAAAAAATGGAGGACTATAAGTGTATGTTCGGATTCATCGAGTTCCCGAACGACCTTGAGACTGCGCGCGGTCTTTTTGAATTGCTGGAAAACGGCGCGAAAGCCAAGGGGTATAAAACACTTGTCGGTCCTGTGAATTACTGCACATGGATGTCCTACAGATGGGCGATAAACAACTTTGATATGAAGCTGTTCCCGGACTGCACCAACCCCGCATATTACCCGGAAATCGTCCGACAGCTGGGTTATAAGGAGCTGTATACCTACCGTAGTGCCCACATCGACATCAACAATCCTCTTTATGCAGTGGGTAGTGCTGTTGTTGCGCAGAAGGAAAAGGAAGGATTTGAATTCAAGCTCTTTGAAAATGACGATGTTTTCGCCCTTTCGCGTGAGGTTTACGATATTTCTGCCAATGCTTTCAAAGGCAGTTATTTGTATTCAGAAATTCCCTATGAATATTTCAGAGAGGTTTATCTCACATGGGTCAAGGGTCTGAAAATCGGGATGATCATGGCATATTACAATGGCGAACCGGTGGGTTATGTCTTTGGATATGACAATCCATATGACCATTCATTTATTTCCAAAACCAGCGCGGTCAAAAAGGAATATCAAAAGCATAAAGTTTATGTGGCACTGCTGTATCTCGGCTGTAAGTATGTCCTGGACAAGGGCTATAAGGATATGGTGTACCACTACCAGTGCGAGCAGAAAGGCACTTTTAAGCGATTTGACGAGGGCGTGGAGTCAATGGAAAAGAAATATGCAGTTTTTGCAAAGGAGCTGTGATTAATTTATGAAAAAACGACCTGTATGCACCAATTGTCTCAATGACACCTCGGTGAGGAATATCAGCTTTGACGAGAACCGTATTTGCAATTTCTGCAAAGCCTACCTTGAGGTAAAGCCGCAGCTTGACGATTATGAAAGGCTGGAGCAGCTTTTTGTGGAGCGGATCGAGCGGGTGAGAGGTAAATATACCTATGATGCCGTAGTTGGAATTTCCGGCGGCAAGGATAGCATGTTTCTGTTATATCAGCTTGTATACAAATACAAGCTCAAGGTAAAGGCGTTCACTATGAACAACGGATTTTTTACCGACGAAGCGCGGGAGAATATCGACCGTCTGGTGAGTGAATTCGGAGTGGAGCATGAGTATATCACCTATGACCCTGAGATGCTGAAAAAGTTCTACCACTACTCTATGAGCAAGTGGCTGGTGCCCTGCATTGCATGTTCCTACATCGGCTACGCTTCCATGATAAATTACGCCTCAAAGGTGAATGCCGGTATGTGCATTCACGGCAGAAGTCCGGAACAAATGTTCCGCGCCTACAATAAGGACGTGTTTGCTGACTTGGTGGATGCCGGTCTTAAAAGCATAAACGATGTGGACATAAATTCACTTTACAATAGACTTCTGGGTGGTATCAGCGAAAAGCTCGATAAGCAGCTCATGGAGTATGCCGGCAGTATGCTTTTTAACGATGTTGACCCGAACGATTTCCGCGAGTTTGTGGCGTATTTTCTCTACCACCCATACAATGAAAAGGAAATCGTGGACTTTCTCGAAAATAATACTTCATGGAAGGTCAAAAGCGGTGATTATGTCCATTATGACTGCATGGTTCACAACGCAGTGCGTTATATCTATCAGTGCGCCGAGGACCGCCCGCATGTGCTGCCCGAAGTCAGTGCGCTGCTGAGAATGGGCGATATTTCACACAACGAAGCGGAGGAGCTTATTAAGAATTCATGGCTCGACAGTCCTCCGGAGGATGAACTTAACTTCCTCTGTGACTATGCCGGTGTCAGCCGAAGAGCAATCATGCTCAAAGCGAAGATTTACAACAAGGTGCTGTTAAAATGAGGGCAGTCAAATATTTTTTTCGCAAATATATGCTCGTTATCTATGCGCTGGTAAGCTTGTTTTTTACCGCGTTGATCAGCGCAACGGTGGGTACAGCATTTTCGCCGGGCTTATTTTTTATACTGTTGACGCTGCTTTGCATGATTCGGGTGACGGACGATATTTTTGACTTTGAAAAGGACGTTCAGCGCAAGGAAATGCTTCTGAATAAAAAGGAGCTTGCGATTTTGGATATCGCGCTGGCGGTAATTTTTTGCGCAGCAAATATTTTCAGCTACGGATATATTGGCATAGCGGCTCTGCTGTTTGTGCCATATGTTATTTTGGAAGAAAAATTCACTGTGATGCAGCAATTTCTGATGTTTCTGCTGTCTCTGTATTATCTGACGGTCAGCAGTCCCGAAGACTTGGTTTTAACCGCACCCATAGCCATATTTCTGATACTTGCATTAATAATGCCGCTGTTTTACGGTGTGTACAAAAGGAGTAGAGCAAAAAAATGATATATAAATCCGCAGACGGTGATGCCAATATAGATAAGGTTGGCGGCAAGGCCTTCAACTTGGCGCATCTAGACAAAAGTAAAATGAATGTGCCTGCATGGTTCGCGCTCACATCGGATTGTTTTACAGCATTTCTCGGTGAAAAGCGAGAGGAATATATGAGCCTGCTGGATAATTACAGCGAGCAGAATCGCCTTAAAATCCTCAGGCTGATTGAGGAACAGGATTTTTCCGATGAGATCAAGCAGGCTGTGCTGAAACAGATTCACGATACATTTTCACCGGAGGATCAGCTCTCAGTGCGCTCCAGTGCGACTGACGAGGACTCAGAGGCGTATTCTTTCGCAGGCATGATGGAGTCGTATTTGAATGTCTTGCAGAGCGAAGACATATTTGAATACATCAAAAAATGCTATCTCTCCTGTTTCTCCGAGCGAATTATGGAATACCGCAGCAGCAATGGTCTTATAAACCGTTCAATAAGCGTTAGTGTGATAATTCAGCGCATGATAGAGGCGGACTATGCGGGTGTTATGTTTACCTCCAATCCTCAGACCAACGACCCCGACGAGACACTGATAAGTGTAGTTGCGGGCACTGGCGAAAAGCTGGTATCGGGGACAAGCGACAGCTCGGATTATGTGATGGATTTCTTTGGGAATATCGCGCATAAGTCAGTAATTGATGGTGTTGATATTGATGAAAAAATGCTGTGCGAACTTTACAAAATAGGGCAGACCATAGAAAAAAGTTACCCGATCCAAAGGGCGCAGGATATAGAATTCTGTATCAAGAATGGCGAAATATACATTCTGCAAAGCCGTATTATCACAAATTACCGCAGCATTGACAAGAGCAAATTCCGTACTATATACGACAATTCAAACATAATTGAGAGCTATTCAGGTCCCACTACTCCGTTGACCTATTCATTTGCGCGCGAGGTTTATGCCAAGGTGTATAACCAGACTCTCAAAAATTTCTATATTAAGCAAGAGAGTATTGATGAGATACAGGACGATTTACAGAATATGCTCAGTTTTTATGAGAATAAAATTTACTATCGTCTCAATAGCTGGTATAAAATGACCTCGCTTTATCCCGGATATGAAACCAATAAAAAATACATGGAAAATATGATGGGTGTAAAGGTCAGCCTGAATGAAAACAAGCGTCAGGCCAAGACACGATTGGTCAAAATTTACATCAGATTCATTCACAAGCTTCTTCATATAAAAAAAGACAGCCAAAAATTCAAGGATAAATTCAGCGCAATAACTGAGCCGTATTACAACAACAAGCTGGAGGGCTATACCAACGAGCAGCTGCTTAAAATTTACGGCGAGCTGGAGGCGGGGATACTCGATGATTTCATCATTCCGATAACTAACGACATGGGTACGATGGTGGTTTACGGAATGCTGACTGATAAGGTAAAAAAGATGGACATCGACAATTACGAAGGCCTTATCAGCGGTATTTTGAGCAAGCAGGGCAAGGTGGAAAGCGTGGGGCAGAGCCTGGATTTGATGGAGATAATCCACGACATAAAAACAGATGAAAGTCTGCTTGCTCTTTTCAGCAATGGCAGTATTGATGAGTTGATTTCTCATATGAACAGCGGCACGCCTGTGTTTGAAAAAATAAACAAATATATCGAAATCTACGGTGCTCGTTCAATGGATGAGCTCAAGCTGGAAACTGTGACAATGCAGGAGGATCCGACGTTTCTTTTTGAAACGATAAAACAGTATCTCGAGATCAACTGCGATGTTGAGGTTTATCAGTCTACCGACAGCAAACCGCTTGAAAAAGAACTGTATTCACACTGCGGTTTCGGGCAGAAATGGCTGATGAAGCTGCTCGTGAGCTTGACTAAATTTTTTATCAAAAACCGCGAGTCGCTGCGCCTCAGACGCACCTACATTTTCTCCATAGTCAGAAATATCTTCCTGCGCATAGGTCACAATTTTGAAGCAGAAGGTCTTATCGAAAACTACCGCGACATTTTCTACCTGACCAAGCTGGAGATTTTTGATGAGA
>JBGUUF010000439.1:0-2450 GCA_045133435.1 Acutalibacteraceae bacterium | reverse complement strand
CACGGGTCAGAGCGTGCGTCCTATCTCTATGGGCGGCGGCACATATGCCCGTTCACTCGGCGGACGTGGCGTTGCATTCGGTCTGGTCTTCCCCGACAGCAAGCCGTCAAACCTCCACATGGCTAACGAAAATTTCTCGGTCGAGGAGCTTATGCTTCACGCTGAAATCTGCTACAAGGCTATGTGCCGTCTCGCTGTCCTTGACGCGCAGTGATGGACAATATCAAAAAATCTGCAAAATCGCTTGGCATCAAGCGCGGCGATATTATAATTACGGCGGCACTTCTGCTTATCGCGGCAGTTACGGGAATCGCGATTTTAATGCTCTCGCCCGAGCCGAAGTATGCTGTAATTACGGCGGACGGTACGGAAATCGCCCGCCTGCCGCTTGATACCGACTGCATATATCACATCGGAGACACAAATACAATCGAAATATCGGGCGGTCAGGTGAGAATGACTGAGGCTGACTGCCCCGATAAACTCTGCATTCACACCGGAAAAATATCTCAAAGCGGGCAAACTATAGTCTGCCTGCCCAACAAGGTGGTTATCTCAATATCGGGAGAAAATTCCTCAGTGGATGCACACACACATTAACATAAAGGATTGGTTAAACATGAACAAAAGCGACGTCAAAAGCTTCAGCTACCTTTCTTACATAGGACCGTTTGTTTTTATCGGTCTTTTCAGCGACATCCGCAAGGACCCTACCCTGAGATTTCATTCAAATCAAGGTTTAGTGCTTTTTATTGCTGAGGTCATCTGCCTTATCATTCATTCCATCGTGGACATGCTGCTTGGCTGGATCCCGATCATCTCCATGATCCCGGCAATACTGCTTATATTCATCGTACTTGCCGCTATCTGCATGTCACTTTACGGTGTTTACAATGTTGCCTCAAATAAACTCAATCCCCTGCCGATAATCGGCTCTGTCAGCATACTGAAATAATTGGGAGTGATCAATTTGCCTGTCAGATTTATCAGAATTATTGCGCTGACGCTGGCCTGCTCGCTTCTTTTGGCAACGACCTCTTCATGTGGCAAAAACGGCAGGAAAAATTTTGTTATGAAAACCTACAGCACATTCGGTGCGGAGGACGACTTGGCGGTGTATTCCGAAATCATCTCGGCATACACCAAGGAACACAAAAACGTCGTGATAAACGATACCACTACCGACAAATCCAACAGCTATAAAATGGAGCTGTCACTGGCTTCGACTTACAAGGGTGCCAACTCGCCCGACATTGTGTATTACTCGGCTATATCCGACATGAGTGAGCTTGGCAATTACTTCATAACGATCGACGAGATACGCAAGGATTATCCCAATTTCGCCTCGGGAGTCTCGGAAGCTGTGCTCGACAGTGTATCTGCAAGCGACGGAAAAAGATACTGCATTCCGATACGCGGCGACTGGCAGGGTATTATCGTTAATGCGGCGTTGTTCCGCCAGAGCGGTCTGAATATTCCCGAAACATGGACCGACATAATAAAAGCTGCTTATCATTTTAAAGATACCGATGTGCGGCTTTTCGCCAATTCACTTGACGACGGCGGCGCGCTGGCTGAATATCTCGTGCGCGGTATAGGCGGCACGGAATCGCTTAGCTCGGCAATAAATGGAAATCCTGATTCGGCGTGGACAAAGATGCTCGATACTGTGCTCGAACTGGACAGCCTTTCTGCATTCCCTATGATGGAAGAAGGTCCGTTCGATTATCTGGTATCCGACTCTGACCTCAAAAACACGGCTAAAGATAAGGATGAAGTCGCAGATGCCGTTGAATTATACAACTGCGGCAAGGCGGCGATTTTGCTTATCGACAACAGCATGTGCGGCAAGATCAATACCGATATTGACAGCCAATACATCATGCTGCCGTCGGTCAACACCGCTTCAGATTCATTCGACCCAACTGCGAGCACTACGCAGTCCACTACGACCACAGCATTGACCGGAACGACTACAACTACAGTCAGACGAACTCTTCCGATAACATCGCCGACCAACCGTTCTTCGGGTTCCGGTTCGGGCGCGTCGGAAAAAAGCAATTCCGCCGCCACCTCATCGACTACTGCTTCAACAACTTCAAGCACTGTCGTATCTGAGACAGACACGACTACGGTCGCGGCTGACACCGAGAAGTCCGAAACGGGACTGTATGTGAATTTTGCGGAAGGATTTTACATAACAAAAAAAGCGTATTACGACGATGACAAGCGCGAGGACCTGCTGGAATTCATCGAATTTTTTCTCAAGGAAGAAAACTGTGTGAAGTTCTGCAATAATTTTCAGGTACCTTCCCTTGCTTCAATTTCTAAAGAGTCCTCCGATTCGCTGACTCGGAAATCCAATATTTACAACGCGGTCATCAGTTCGGTGCAGTCCGCCAAGGATTTTATAGTTACCACACAGACGCATGAAAACAGCTTCTTTTGGA
>JBGUUF010000438.1:0-1129 GCA_045133435.1 Acutalibacteraceae bacterium | reverse complement strand
GCTGCTGTCCTCGGGTAACAAAATGAATCTGAACACCGAAACCGACTCCAAAAGGGATGGAATGTCTGTGTTCAATTCGTCTGCGGCAAATCTGCTGAGCGACTCAATGAACGAAATTCACAACATTCCAAAGGTCTATCTGCTGGAGCAGAACAACGACCCCGCGCCGATTCCAAACAAGGATAACTTCACAAAAATCGACGATGAAGAGCGCAAGAATTACAACGGAAATTCAATTGATTACTATAAGGATGAAACCATTGAGGTCAAATGCTGGAAAGAGGAAATTGACGGACTTATCGTAAATTTTGCCGAGGTCAAAATAGCTCATCCAAGCCAGTTCAGACGCAAGCTGGTCGATAACGTGGTCAGCAACAAGCACCTCGACTATCCGCTGAATATATTCCGAAGCGTCAACGGCGTGGTAGGGATGACCTCAGATTACTGTGCGTTCCGCAGCATCGGCACTATCGTGCAGTACGGTGAAACTGTACGCAGTAATTCCAAAGGAAATCTCGACCTCTTGATTTACGACAACGAGGGCAATCTTTCCTCCATGACCAATCAGGATTTTGAAAACAGCGAGCTTTACGGCAGTGACAAGGTCGTGTATACCTTCGCATTCGGACCGGTGTTGGTCGATAATTACGAAATATGCACCGAGCGCAGATCGCAAAAAAATCCCAACCTCATTATTTATCCTATAGGCGAGGTCAATCAGGATTATCCCCGCGCGGCAATAGGACAGTTCGGTTATGACAAGCATTACCTGCTGTGCACCGTGGATTATAGAACCGACCAATTGCGCGGTACGACCATCACGCGCTTGGCGGAAATAATGCAGGAAAAAGGCTGTCGTTTCGTCTACAATATGGACGGCGGTCAGACAAGCACACTTATGTTTAACCGAAAAATATTCAACAAGGTCGCATACGGCGGACAGCGCGAGGTAAGCGACATTATGTATTTCGCCACGGCAATTCCGAATGAATAAAGGGGGAGATGTTTTTATGGATAAAGTTGCCCTGTTTTGGGAGGATATTTTAATTTACTGGCACGGCATTTTCATGGTCGCCGCAATACTTATCACATTGATTTTCGCCCTGATATTCTGCAAAAAATTCTGTAA
>JBGUUF010000437.1:0-1297 GCA_045133435.1 Acutalibacteraceae bacterium | reverse complement strand
GAGAATATGACTGAGGAGGAAATGCGAGAGAGAGCACGTCGCCGCCGTCCTGAGAATATGACTGAGGAGGAAATGCGCGAAAGAGCACGTCGCCGCCGTCCTGAGAATATGACTGAGGAGGAAATGCGCGAAAGAGCACGCCGCCGCCGTCCTGAGAATATGACTGAGGAGGAAATGCGCGAAAGAGCACGTCGCCGTCGCCCCGAGAATATGAGCGAGGAAGGGATGCGCGAAAGAGCGCACCGCCGTCCTGAGAATATGAACGAGGAGGAAATGCGAGAAAGAGCGCGCCGCCGTGAAGAAGCAATGACTGACGAGGAAAAATATTTGCTTGAGGAGCGCCGCCGACGCAATCCAAATTATGATGAGGAACACCGCAGTCAGTCGAATCGCGGCAGACAGATGAGCGATGAAGAAAGGGCAAGACGAGCACGTCAGGCACGCCGCCGCGCCGAAAGTAATGCCCCCACACCTGACATTAACGATTATTACAACAATTATATGAGCCGTCGCCGTAACGAACGGAATAACAACAGCGGAAATTCATAAAACAAAATCGCACTGCATACTTTAACCATGCAGTGCGATTTGAAGTTTAATTTTCTGTATCGGAATTTTCCTCCAGCACGGCCTGCATCAGACCCGCTAAGTCCTTGAATTCCCGCAATTCGCCGCACATTACACGCAGACGAGCCGCGCCGCGAAGTCCGCGCATGTACCATGCGGTGTGCTTGCGAGCCTCGCGCATGCCGATTTTCTCGCCCTTGTACTCGCAGAGCTTTTCGATGTGGCGGTGCATTACGGTCAATCTTTCAAATAATCCCGGCGGGGGAGTGGGGCGTTCCTGCTCATACTGTGCATTGATTTCGCGGAAAATCCATGGGTTGCCCAGCGCGCCGCGCCCCACCATAACCATATCACAGCCAGTCTGCTCCATCATCATCATGGCATCGTGCGCCGTATAAATATCGCCGTTGCCGATTACGGGGATGCTCACCGCCTTTTTAACCTGAGCGATAATATCCCAGTCGGCGGGCGGGGCGTACATCTGCTCGCGGGTGCGTCCGTGGACGGAGATAAGCTGTGCGCCCGCAGATTCGCAGATCTTAGCGACCTCCACGGCGGTGACGTTGTCGTTGTCCCAGCCCTTGCGGATTTTCACCGTGACGGGAATATCCACAGCTTTTGCTGTCGCTTCAACGATTCTGCCGCAGAGGTCGGGCGTTTTCATCAATGCACTGCCGCTGTGATTGTTGGCGATTTTCGGAGCGGGGCAGCCCATGTTGATGTCGATAGC
>JBGUUF010000436.1:0-7253 GCA_045133435.1 Acutalibacteraceae bacterium | reverse complement strand
GATTTAATTGCGCCGCCTTATCACGGCAACTCTGCTGTTAAAATAAAACATCGCGCAGCATAAATTGCCGCAAATAAAAATTGATAAGAATAATTTAATAAGAAACGCAGGTGCGTCACGCCTGCCGACGCATGCATGATTTATTACAACACAAATCACCGCATGTGTCTTATATATTGTAATCTTTTTTTTTGTGACTGTCAAGAAAATTAATTTTTATTTTTGGAATTTTTATACAAGAATTTTACCCCGAAGATATGGTTTTTATCGTCGTAAGGTAATTTGCAGTATTCAGAGGGGATTTGAATGGTGCATAATGACCTAAAAATCAACTGCTGTTTGAATTTTTAGTTAAACAATTGATTGACGGCATAAAACAGAGGTTGTATTATTATACTGATGATTTAATTAAAGAAAGGGGCTTGGAAATGTCAGGCATGCTTGGGAAAAATATAAAATCGGCGCGCAAGGCAAGGGGGATAACGCAGGAGGAGCTTGGGCGGCTGATAGGTGTGACCACGCAGGCGGTTTCTAAATGGGAATGCGGCGGTACTCCCGATGCAGAACTGCTTCCCGCAATTGCGAGCAATCTGGGAGTGTCGATAGACGCGCTTTTCGGCAAGACGGAGGAGGTCAAACAAGACTTAACGCAGCTTATTTCATATGAATTGCTCCACACGAGCGCGGAGGAGCGCTTTGAGAAGGCGTTCAGCTTTTGCTGGGCTATCGAGCTTGGACTGACGGGTGTGGAGGCGATAAATGACTCTATTGTGAATCAGGGGGTCATTAATACTGACAACGATGCAAGTCACGAATATTATTCCAAAATACTGGTCAATCACGGCATTACCGACATGAAGATTTCTAAAAATGGACGTTATTTCTTCATTATGCCCGAGCCGGCGAACGGTATCAAATCCGCGCTGGGCGACATAAGCGAATATGCCGACACCTTCAGACTGCTGTCAGACGAGCGGGTGCTGAAAATAATAATGTATATGTACAGCCGCAAAAACACTGCCGTCACGTCGTCGCTGATTGCGAAAAATACGGGGCTTTCGGAGGAAACTGTCAAAAAACTGATGGACAAGATGTGCGATTACAGCGTAGCGGATAAAATTGAGATTGAAACTGACGGCGGAATGCTCTATTCCTATCAATACCGCCAGGAGTGCACGATGATACCGCTGCTCTGCCTTGCCAAAGAACTGCGGGTGCGGGAAATGCTGGATATAGTCATGATGATGGACCGCGACAATCCTATATTGTAAATCCATCGCTAAAACATAAAAAATAATTTATATTATTTTACTTGAAGTACACCATGCAAAGGTGTTATTATATACTAAATAAAATCAACTTCACTGACAAATTAAGGGGTGTTTTTACATACATGAAAATCGTGTGCAGAATAATTTCTGTAATTCTGAGCGCGGCTATGCTTCTGCCGTGTCTGACCGCTTGCAACAGCGATGACGGCACCAACAAGGCTATAAGCTACTCGCTGACCGATGAACCCAAAAATCTCGACCCGCAGATGGCTTCGGATAAAAATTCCCTGCTGGTCATACGCAATATATTTGAAGGACTTACCCGCTACGATTCCAACGGCAATATAATCCCCGGTGTTGCGGAGGAATGGAGCAGCAACGCGGATTATACCGAATACACCTTTCGCCTGCGCAAGACTGCGAAGTGGTCGGACGGCACCCCTCTGACCGCCAAGGATTTTGTATATGCGTGGCAGCGTGCGCTTGACCCCGCCACTAAATCTTCCGTGTGCTCACCGTTATATTCTATTAAAAACGGTCGCGCTATAAACGAGGGCGAGATGGAAAAGGAATCGCTGGGCGTTACTATCATAGATGATTATACCCTCAAGGTGTCGATGGAATATTCATATGCGGAATTTGTCATGCAGACGGCAAGCTCAGTATTCATGCCCTGTCACGAGGAGTTTTTCCTCTCAACAAACGGTCATTACGGGTTGGATGATGAATATATACTGAGCAACGGTCCGTTTACTATCTCCGAAAACGGCTGGTCGCATGATAACTATGTGCGTACCATCCGCAATGAGAATTATGTCGGCGAAAATGCCGTTGCTCCCCGAATCCTCTACTTCGGCATACGCAGCTCCGATACGGATTATTTTTCTCTGCTGGAAAATGAGACAGTCGAAGCCGCCGCGATCGAAACCGAAAATATAAGCAAGCTCAAGGATACGGATTACAAATATTACACCGTGACCGACACCACATGGGGATTCCTCTTCAATACTCAGAAAACGGCACTCAGCAGTACGACTATCCGCCGCGCCCTTGCCTCCTGCATTACGGACGAGGCGTGCACCGACTCCGAGACGGGCGAGCGCCTGATCCCCTACGATTTTGAGGAGGCTAACGACATTATCCCGCCCTCGACCCATCTCAACGGACAGCTTTACCGTGAATTGGTGGGCAGCGGATTTAAGGAATCTTACGACCCGACCACCGCGCGCGCTTCGATGAACAAAGCGCTGACCGACCTCGAACTCACCCGAATGCCGAGTATTACATTGATATGCCCCGACGACGAGGAGATAAAAACATTGATGTACAGCATAATGCACGCGTGGCAGCAGTATCTTTACATTTATGTAAATATCGAGCCGCTGGATTACAGCTCGCTGGAATACCGCGTGAACCTCGGCGATTATCAGATAGCCTTTTACCCGATCTCGCCCTCGCGCGACAATCCTCTCAGCACATTGCAGCAGTTTACCTCCGATTCGTCGAGTAATCCCGCCAAGCTGGATCACCCGGCATATGACAAGCTGGTGGAAAAGGCATCGGCGCGTAATAATACCGAGGACATTTTGGCACCGCTGGCGGCGGCGGAGAAGTATCTCAATACATATGTGGTATTTTACCCGGTTTATTATGAGGTGCAGTATTATGTGACACTGGCGGGGGTGTCGGGAATATATTTCTCGCCGTTTGACGGAGCGGCGGATTTCACCACATGTAAGTATGTGGAATAGCGTTTAGGGTAGATTAAGAATTTGACTGCCTAAAACGATGACTGCGCAACATCGGGAATCCAGAGGGGAACCGCCATTCCTTGAATGGCGGTAAGGGCCCTCTTGGGGGGTCCAGGGCTGGGCCCTGGTAGGGGCGTGGGGGCAACGCCACCACAAAAACTAAAGTGAAAGATAAACTTAAAATAGAAAATCCGCGCGCGAAGCGTCAAGAAAAACTAACGAGAAAATCTTTGATTTTCAAGTGGTCGTTACGCATTTGATTTGATATTTTTAGACATTTCCTACTGTAGAACTATCGACAATCGCGAATATACTGGTGAATAGCTATACTTTATGAATTCTAATATAAAATATTAAGGGATTGATTACATATGGATTTTGAAAAATTCAAACAGCGCTTGATAGATGAGGGTCTGTGCGAGGTGGGTTTCAGCAAGGTTTCGGATACCGTTCCGCCCGATTTGGCGCGGTATCCCTACGCAATCACGCTGATGTTCCGCCTGTCGGATGCGATAGTTGACGAGATAGACGGCGCGCCGACCTACGCATATTTTCAGCATTACCGCGCGGTCAATGCACTGCTTGACAGATGTGCGGTGCTTGCGTGTGAAATGCTGCGGCGCGAAGGCGGCAGAGCCTATCCGATAGCGGCATCCCAAAGCGTTCACGACCGCCCCGACAAATATACTGGAATTTATCAGCATAAATCGGCGGCAGTTGCGGCGGGGCTCGGCTGGATAGGCAAAAGCGCGCTGTTTGTATCGCCGAAGCACGGTCCGCGAGTACGTCTCGCCACGGTGCTCACAGATATGGAGCTTCCCGTGACGGCTCAGCCGATGCAGTCACGCTGCGGCGAATGCAGACGGTGCACCGAGGCTTGTCCGTCAGGTGCAATACTGGGAGTGAATTATGTGCGCGGAATGGAACGAAGCGAGATATTTGACGCGGAAAAGTGCTCCACCCACATGAAAAAAGCATATCAGCATATAGGACGCGGCGCTGTGTGCGGCTTGTGCATGCGCGCCTGCCCTTACGGGATGATAAATCAGAATCAATAAGGAAAATTAATGCTATGAGAAACCGAAGTATGGCCATCGTCGTGAGAAACGGTGAAATTTTAGTCGAAAAGACGTTTTTTCAGGGTAGATATTTTTATACGATTCCCGGCGGCGGCATCGAAGAGGGCGAAACTCCCGAAGAAGCCGCGATTCGTGAACTCAAAGAGGAATGCGGTTTGGACGGTAAGATCAGAATGCCGTTAAATACCGTACACAGGAAGGATGGCACTGTCGAATATGTCTTTGAGGTCGAAGTGGGCGATGAACAGACCGCGATTACCGGCTGTGACCCGGAGGATGCTCCCGATGAGCAGACGTTGGTTGATGTCTGTTGGATGAAATTGCAGGACATGAGCGAAAAGGACAGGGCATTTTTATGGTCGTACGGGTTAATGGAAGTCGAAGGCTTCTTTGATGAAGTGATAAGCTGGGGCGACGCTGTCAGTTACCCGAATTAATAAAAAGGTGTGAGGTTTAATGTTTGGTAAAAAATCGAAGGAAAAAGAAGCAATGACCGCCGAAGAGATACGCAAAATACGCGAGCAGGAGCGTATCGACTCGATATATCCCGATGAGTCTCTGATAAACGGAAATGTTAAAATCGTGCTGAAATATGCTGCGTTCGCGGTAATAGCGGTCGTGCTGTTTGTGCTGTTTTTCATGCTGTCGGGATTTTTGTCCTCCGTGTCCGATACGGCTGTGGGATATTTGTCCGTAATCGACGACAGCAGCGGATTTTTATCCGAGTTTGTCCACAAGCTCCTAAATCTGACTGCGGCATTTATCGTCACCTCGATGCTCGGCTTTTCGCTTAAAAAAATCAAGGGCGAAAAGAATCGCAGAAATATCAGCGACGATGCCAAATGGATAGGCATATGCGCGGCGGTCGCGCTGGGGGCAGACGTGCTGTTTTTGCTGATCTCGCGCGTAACGGGCGAACCTCAGCTTATAGTGAGCGGCTCAGGATTTTCGCAGATAATGTATTATCTCACCAAGGTGGCGCTTGTGCCGGCATCGAATATTTTATTTTATGTGGTGCTCCCGTCCATGATATTGGAAACCGTGTCATCGCTGTTTTTTGACAGCCGAGCGGAGATATGCATACCGCTGATGATATTCTCGACCATAATGCTTGCGGCGGGACAGCTCGGAATGTCTTGGACAGGGATAAGCAATGCAGGCTTTATGATAACGCTCTATGCGCTTATCCAGAGTGCGGCATGCAGTGTGCTGTATCACCGCACACAGAGAATGTGGATGCCGATACTGCTGTATGCATTGGTAACAGCGCTGTATTACCCGCTGTCGGGTCTGCTGTATATGATATAAAGCATCGGTTGAGTTTATATATAAACCGTTGTTTGAATTCAAATGACGATCTCGCTATAATCAAAGCGTAGCTACGATTAATTATAGCGGAGATGGTTATTTTGAAAAAATCAAAAAAAGAATACGCGCAGATTTTTTACAGAAAAAATCATGTTAATTTTATACTGACAAATTTAGTTCTGGCGTTTAATGCAGTGCTGTCTATCGGAATAGCGTTTCTTTTGCAGCAGTTAATGGATATTGCGGCATACGGCGATACCGCTCAGCTTGTGAAAACGATAGTTTTCACGGGGATATACCTTTTGGTCTGCTGTCTGACAGGCATGCTTGAGCGGCATTTTCGCAACGCCTTCGTTCAGCGCGCGGTGGTGCAGTTCAAGGAAATGCTGTTCCGAAAGCTGATAGACAAAAACATCAACACCTTTGACGGCGACAGCACGGGGAGGTATATATCGTCTCTCACCAACGATGTCGCGTCGGTCGAGCAGAATTATCTGGAAAAAATCTTCTCGATCGTCACAAATGTTCTTATGTTCACCTGCGCCACGGCTATGATGCTGTGGTATGACCTGCGACTGACCGCAATTTCATTCGCGATGTGCCTTATCTCGATGGTTGTTTCAATGGCGATAGGCAGTAGTATTGCGGTTAAGGAAAAGGATGTCAGCCTGAAAAACGAGAGCTTCGTTGTGGCGGTCAAGGAGATACTCGCAGGCTTTTCGGTGATAAAGAGCTTCAAGGCGGAGGGCGAGATCGAAAATTTATTTCAGGGCAAAAACACCTCGCTCGAACTGTCGAAAACCGCTCGCCGCAAAGCCGAAAAGACTATTTACATCATATCCAACGGCTTGGCGGTGGTGTCGCAGGTCGTTATCATCGGCTTCGGCGCTTATCTTACCATAAAAGGCGAGATCACGGTGGGCGTGCTGGTGGCATTTATCCAGCTTATGAACAACGTGATCTACCCGATACAGAGCATTCCCTCCGACATCAGCAATATGAATGCCGCAAAGGCTGTGCTGACCAAGCTGAGTGAATTGTTTGATACCGAGGTTTGCGAAAAAGGGACGGAGCTTCCAGATTCGCCCGACATCGTGTTTAAGAATGTCACTTTCGGCTACTCGGAGGACAAGACTGTGCTCAACGGCATAAGCTGTGAATTCAAGCGGGGCAGAAGCTATGCCATAGTGGGCGGCTCGGGCTGCGGCAAATCCACTCTGCTCGCCATGATAATGGGCGGCTACGGCAATTACGGCGGTGAGATTCTGCTGGGTGGCAAGGATTTGCGAAGCATAGCTCCCGAAAGTCTGTATGATCTCGTCACCGCGATAAGGCAGGAGACGTTCATCTTTGACAGCACGCTTGAGAACAACATAACCATGTTCAGAGATTTCCCGAAGGCTGATATAGACAGCGCCGTGGATATGGCGGGTCTGAGAGGTCTGGTCAGCGGTAAGGAGCAGGGCTTCATGTGTGGCGAGAACGGATGTAATCTGTCGGGCGGTGAGCGCCAGAGAATATCTATCGCGCGAGGACTTCTGCGCCGCACACCGATTTTGCTGATGGATGAGATAACCTCGTCGCTGGATAACGAGACTGCCTATGAGGTGGAGAATGCCGTGCTGAATCTCAAAGATTTCACAAGGATAGCCGTCACCCATAAATTGAATGAAAATATTCTCAAAAGATATGATGAAATACTTGTGATGAAGGACGGCAGGATAATCGAGCGCGGCACATTCAGTGAGCTGATGAATGCCGCAGGATATTTCAATTCGCTTTATAATATAAGCGGGATATAGTAATATATAACAAGGACTGCGCAACATCGGGAATCCAAGGGG
>JBGUUF010000435.1:0-1179 GCA_045133435.1 Acutalibacteraceae bacterium | reverse complement strand
GCTGCATATTTTTTTGACGCTTTAACGATCTTTAATTCATGCATAAAATCAGTCCCGTTGTTAAAAAACGAAATTATTCATCAGCAAGTGCCGCCTGCATCATTATTGCACATTCGAGACGTTTCTTTTCCATTTCACAGTAAAGGGAATATGGCTCGAGAATATCGCCGTTCTTTTGGAAGTTAATGGCATTAAAGCCGCCGCTGCAATAGAATCTTGCCCAACAGTCGCGGCACTTTTTCTTGCCGTAAATGGTGGTTTTAGCGAAGCGGTTCTTCACGCTGACGTCAAATGTACCGTCGTTGAGATTGCCCATGACCCAATCGGGGTCGCCGACAAACTGGTGGCAAGGGTATATCTCGCCTTGAGGTGTGACCGCGACGTATTCATTGCCGCAGCTGCATCCTCTCAGACGGCGGATAGCGCAAGGACCTTGGTTGAGGTCTATCATAAAGTGGAAGAAATTTATCTTAGAGCCGTTTTTCTTCATCTCGATGAGCTTCTTGGCGAGTATCTCGTATTCTTCAAAGATTCTCGGCAGGTCTGTCTCCTGAATGGAGAAATCCAGCTTCGGGTCGGAGACAACAGGTTCCTCGGAGAGCTGGTCAAATCCCTGCTCGTAGAGATACATGATGTCGTTGGTGAAGTCGAGATTGTGGCGGGTGTAGGTCGCGCGGGCGTAATAATCCTTGTCGCCGCGCTCAGCAACGAGCTTCTTGAACTTGGGCAGGATCCTGTCGTGGCAGCCCTTGTTACCCCAGTCAACACGCAGGCGGTCGTTGACCTCCTTGCGTCCGTCGATGGAGAGCACGCAGTTGTGCATTTCCTTGTTGATGAAGTCTATTTTGTCGTCATCGAGCAGCAGACCGTTGGTGGTCATGGTGAAGCGGAAATTCTTGTTGTATTCGGCTTCCTTGCTACGGGCGTATTCGACTACCTTTTTGACCACGTCGAAGTTCATCAGCGGTTCACCGCCAAAGAAATCGACTTCGAGGTTGCGGCGGCCTACAGATTTTTCAATCAGGAAATCTATCGCCTTTTTGCCTATCTCCTCGCTCATCAGGCATCTTTCGCCGCCGAAGCCGCCCTTGCTGGCGAAGCAGTATTCGCAGGCAAGATTGCAGTCGTGGCTGATATTGAGGCACATGGATTTTACCGAGGCATTCACCATCATATCGG
>JBGUUF010000434.1:0-12233 GCA_045133435.1 Acutalibacteraceae bacterium | reverse complement strand
TGCTGCCGCACTGCGAGCAGAACATGGAGCTCTCGGGATTTTCGGCGGAGCATATGGGGCATACGGTCTTATTCTGAAGGCGGTTTATCTTTTCATTCACTTCGTCCAAACGCAGATAAAGTGCGTCAATGCTGATAACGCACTCGTCGATCAGACCTTTGATGTCCTGCTCTTCCTTAGCCGCATTGTAAACCACGCGTCCCAGAGCTTCATATCTTTTGTTTATCTCATTGTTCAACTCGTTTGCATTCATGCGCAGCTTTGAAATATCCACCAGACGTCCGGCCTTTTTACCCACAGTCGCGGCGGCTGATTTCGCATTGGACATGACATCTTCAAAAATTCCCATGAAATATCACGCATCCTTTCAAATAAACTGTCGATATTATAATTTTAATCAATAAACGTGCAAAAAATGTGAAGCTGTCATAAACTTTACATGTTTTTTTGACGATTTTGTCTGAAAAATCGTTGACACGCTCATCAGAAAACATGTCTGTTAAAATTTATGATAAATACCACCCAAATTATACGTCACAATGAAACAATTGTCAATCATAAATCAATTATGAATTTGACAATTGCGACGAAATGTGATACCTTTTAATACAGTGTTTATATAACTCAGGCAGAACTGCTGTCTACAATATTAAGGAAAGGGCGCATTTTTTTGAAGACCACAGTAATTATTATACGCCACTGCGAGGCTGAGGGAAATATCAAGCGATTTTTTCAGGGGCACACCGACGGTCAGATAAGCGAGCGCGGCGAAGTTCAGCTCAAATTGCTCTCGGAAAAGCTGCGCGGCACCGACATTGATGCAGTCTACTCTTCCCCGCTCTCCCGCGCAATGGCTACTGCACAGGCGATAAACGGCGAGCGGGCGCTCCCTATAATAACCGAGCCGCGTCTTATGGAGATAAACGGCGGCGTGCTGGAGGGCTTGCCATGGAGCGAGTTTCCCGACAAATACCCTGAACAGGCGGTTCAGTGGAATCTCAAGCCGTGGGATTTCGCCGCGCCCGAGGGCGAAAGCATGCGTCAGGTCTATCAGCGCATCTCCTCGGCGATTTTGGACATTGCCTCGGAAAACTGCGGAAAGACCGTTGCCGTCGCCTCTCACGGCTGCGCCATACGCTGCCTGATGTGCTGGGCGAAGGGCTGGTCTGTCGAAAGGCTCAATGACGTTGCATGGTGCGACAACACCTCGGTGAATGTTATCGAATTCGATGAGAGCTTTAATCCGACAGTCGTGTGTGAAAATGACCGCTCACACCTTGAACACGGAATGAGCGCGATGGACAGCCAGACTTGGTGGCGCATCGAAAATCGAGACAAGATGGATTTTTCTAATTGACAGATTGAACCTTTTGTGAGCGGATTAATTAACGATTTGTAAACAGATTGATAATTTAATGTGCTTTTTGCATGACGTTCACAATAAAGAATTGACATTGAATTGTAATGTGAGTTATAATATGTTAATCAATATATTATTTATGTGACGCAGGAATTTCCCCGCTGCATTTATATTATGTTTGCAGGCAGATTTGGAGGATTGATTTACACATGAATTTTTTGGATTCGCTCTTGGACAAAATTCCGATAATTCAGGATATGGACAAGAAAAAGCGTATGCTCCTGGTGGGATTTGCCGTGTTTGCGGTCATATCCATTCTCGGTATTCTCATTGAGGCCATAGTGGGCGCAGAAGGCATAATCGCCATAATTGCAGTAGTCGTGGGCTTTTTGTTCATGGCCGCGATCATTCTCATCGACTTCTTTATGTCGGGGCGAAATAATGCTGACGAACCGCCGATGAACGACACCTACAATTTTTTCAACGATTTAAACGACAGCGATATTCCCTATCAGAACGATTCGTTTGATTATCAGACGCCCGAAAATGATGCCGGTTATAGCGCAAATATGCCGGTTGATAACACCAATGAGGCAGTTGAAAACGGTCCCGCCGGCTTTAGCAGCGGCTACAGTCCCGAATTCGGCGGCTACGATCCCAATCCCGCTGAAAGCGGCGGCTATACACATGAATTCGGCAGCAGCTTTGAGGTTTCAGAGCCGACACCTGATTTTTCACAGCCGTCTTACGAAACGCCCGAGCAGAATATCGAATACACCACAGTTCCCGAGCAGATTCCCGAGGAACCCGCTCCCAGACGCTTCGGCGGTGTATTCCGCCGCGGTCAGGTCAACGAAAACACAGCTATTTCCGACGAGATAAGCAATGCCGAAAGAGGCTTCAATCAGAACCTCGGAAGCGAAAATGAATACACCCCCGTGCACTCTTCGTTTGAATTCACGCGCGAGCCTGACCTGCCTGTGCAGGAGACTCCGCTGGTGCAGGCAAACGAGCCGATACAGCCGGTCTACAGTGCACCTCCGACCGAGAGCAGCCAGCCTGCATACGGTCGTTTCCAGCCCGACGGTCAGAACTTCGGTTATCAGCCGACACCCGCAAATAACGCTGAAGCCGATTACATAGGCAAGCCGGTGATGACCTTCCCGACAGCCGCACAGCCTGTGCAGGACGAGATCTTCCGCACGGCAGATTTCGTTGCACCCGGCATGCAGTCACCCTCGATTCCCGAAAATATCGGCGGTCCGGTGATGTCGATCCCGATGCGTTCGGCATATGCACCGACTGTCACCGAAACTCCCGCACAGCCCGCACAGCCCGCACAGCCCGTACAGCCGTATTCCGCGCCCGCAGCTCAGCCTGTTCAGCAGTATGCCGCACAGCCGCGTGTTCCCGCCTATCAGCAGGGCACGAGAGGTCAGGAGATAGAGGAATTCTTCGACCACATGAGCGAAGACGAGCTGCTCTACAGCGACTGCGTCGAGGTCTGGGTCTCCGACGCAAAGCCTGCAGCGATCCGACTGCTCAAGCAGATCGAGTCTCTGCCCGACAAAAAGAAGGCTGATGCGCTGGGTCGCGAGGCTGAATACGTCAACGCAATGATCGACCGCATTTACTATTTCACCATGCTGGACAGCATCAGGGACAATCTTGAACTGAAAAAGTACAACTTCTCCGTGATGGTGAAGGAATGTCTCAGACGCTTCTCCCCCTTCTTCATGGAAAAGCGCATCGGTCTGCTTTGGAAGGGGCTGGACATAGATATAATCACCGACAAGCGCTGGCTTATATTCGCGCTGACTCAGGTGGTATTCAACGCCGTTGAATTCACCGGTCTTGGCGGCAAGATCGCTATTTCCGCCAAAAAGGAAGGCAGTCTCATTCATCTGATGGTTGACGACAGCGGCTGCGGTATCTCTCAGAACGACCTGCCCCACATCTTCATGGCAGGCTTCATGGGCGACAATGTGCCGAATGAATCGGGTCGCAGAACAGGTATGGGTCTGTTCATCACCCGCTCGGTCATCGAAAAACTCGGCGGCACAGTTACAGCCGACTCCACCCCCGGCAAGGGCACAAGAATAACCATCATTCTCCCCGAAAGACCGTAAATTAAATTTGAGTTTATACAAATAAACAGCCCCCAAAAAGCCAGACTTTTTGGGGGCTGTTTGTATTCCACAAATTCATCGGTTCTGCACCGTATTTTAGATTTACCTTTTATTTTTATCTTTTTTGTATATTTTTTCTCTGAAGAAAATCAGCAGTTCAAAGGACAGCATAAACAGAGTTGCAATCAAAAATCCAACCATAAAAATTCTCTGACAGATCACAAAATATACGATATAAGCTATAATTGCCACCAGATATAAAATAATCACTGTGTGCCACAGCATTGAAGATGATTCAAGTATTCTCTTTTTCGGTCTATTTTCTTCCATTTTAATTCTTCCTTTCTAATATCCAATATTGTCGTGAGTTTACCGGTCTTGGTTTTAAGAGTTTTGAATTGTGTACTGCATTTACCTCCTTTCGATGACTCTAGTATAATCCATCGTTAAATTTTTTTCTACTGATTTTACATAAACGGTCTTTTTGGAACTACAACTGGTTTAAACACATATTTCAACGTACATCACGGCCTGCTCTGCCAGTCTGTCTCGAACTGAATTATGAAAAAACCTCTATCATTGCAACAAGCAACGATAGAGGTTAATGTATTTTTTTGCTATCCAACTAAATTAAACACATTCAGCGAGTCCAACGGATGTCCGTCAAAATCGAACATCGCCTGATTGTCCCACGAACTGCCACCGTAATATTTCCCGGCATTATCGGGATCGTACTCCGCAGAATAACTGCTCGCCCAACCCGAGCCGTATTTCTCCCACACGGAGCTGTTGAATGCGGCATCACTGCCCACGGGAATCCATCCGCCCTCCCACCAGCACACGCCGATCGCGCCTGCTTCAGAGGAGGCGGCGATAACATCGCGCAGGCATTCAGCCTGCCCCTGCACGGTGGCGGGATAGCCGCTCGTCGGCTCGGCATCGCTCATGCTGTTGGCAAAACCGTCGCCGTCCTCAGTCGTGTAGGGATACGAGGTTTCGAGAATCATCACAGATCTGCCGCTCGTCTGTGAAATATCGCGCAGAGTTTCTTTCATATCCTCTATACTTCCGTGCCAGTAGGGATAATAGGACACGCCGAAAATGTCGTAATCCAGCTCCGCAGATTTCAAAGTATCAACATGATACATAATCTGCTCACGCTTGTGAATATCCGTGTAATGCACGGCTATCTTTATATCCTTCCCGCTCTGCTGTGACACGTCGCGAACCGCGCGGCTCGCCTGTTTGAGCAATTCAATGACGTTTTCGGACTGAGTTTCCCCCGCCATGCCGCCGTTTATCTCGTTGCCTGTCTGGACGATGCCGACATCTGCGCCCGCCGATAAAATTTGATTCAGGCTTTCGACGGTGTAATCGTAAATGGCGGTTTTCTTGTCCTCAAAACTCAGCTCCGCCCAAGCCTTCGGAGCGGTCTGTCTGTCGGGGTCTGCCCAAAAGTCGGAATAGTGAAAGTCCACCAGCAGCTTCATACCGCATTCGGCGGCTCTTCTGCCTATCTCGGCGGCATTGGCGACATCGCAGTTTCCGCCGCCGTAGCCGTTGCCCTCGCTGTCAAACGGGTCGTTCCACACGCGCACACGGATGTAGTTCACCCCCGCCTCGGACAGCGTGGCAAAAATATCCTGAGGATTTCCGTCGAAATCATAGTAAACAACGCCGCTCTTCTCCTGCGAGATTATGCTCGAAATGTCCATGCCCTTGATAAAATCATCGGCAAGTCCCTCAACCGGCTCAACCAAAGTTGCGGAAGTCTTGCTATCTGTCTCGGAATCAGACGATAGATCAAGCTGTTTTTCCGACGCACAGCCGGTTATCAAGCTAAACACCACACAGAGCGCCGAAAGTGCGGCGAAAAATCTCAACTTCATGCATACTCCTCCCAAAATGCCGAATACTCTCTTTATTTTATAAGTATTATATCACAAGTTTCCAAAAATTCAATCCCCGTGAATCGCTCGTCGCGCGGTCCACGGGGATATGTCTATTATTTTTCGGTGCAGAATTCCACCTTTTTGCCCTCAAGTATCATATTAGTTGTACGCACGGCGCACATTTTGCCGCACATTGAGCAGGTATGTCGGTCGGAAGGCGGCGTACTTTCAAAATACGCCTTCGCCTTGTCCATGTCCAGCGCAAGCTCGAACATGGCCTCCCAGTCAACTCTGTGGCGAGCCTCAGACATAGCGTTGTCGATTTCCCGCGCATGAGGAACGCCCTTGGCTATATCGGCGGCATGCGCGGCGATGCGGCTGGCGATAATACCCTCCTTCACGTCATTGAGGTCGGGCAGGCGAAGATGCTCAGCAGGAGTTACATAACAAAGGAAGTCCGCACCGCTCGCCGCAGCGATAGCACCGCCGATTGCGGACGTGATGTGGTCATAGCCGGGAGCAATGTCGGTGACGATAGGTCCCAGCACATAAAACGGCGCGTTGTGACAAATGCGCTTCTGCAGCTTCATATTCGCGGCGATCTCATTCATCGCCATGTGACCGGGACCCTCTACCATGACCTGAACATCCTTCGCCCATGCGCGCTCGGTAAGTGCGCCAAGCTCAATAAGCTCGGAGATCTGCCCCGCGTCAGTGCTGTCGTCAATACAGCCGGGGCGCAGAGCGTCGCCGAGACTTATCGTGACATCGTATTCTCTGAGGATATCCAACACCTCGTCGTAGTGCTCGTAAAACGGGTTTTCATTGCCCGTCATCATCATCCACGCAAAGAGCAGAGAGCCGCCTCGCGAGACGATATTCATCCTGCGCTTGTCTCTCATAAATGCCTCAACTGCGCGGCGGTTGATACCCGCGTGGATAGTCATAAAATCCACGCCTTCTTCGGCGTGAGCGCGCACTACACGGAGAAAATCCTCGGCGGTGATGTCGAGCAGATCCTTTTCAAGGTAGCCTATCGCGTCATACATCGGTACAGTGCCTATCATCGCGGGGGATTTTGCGATCAGCTCCTTGCGGAAAGTGTTGGTCTTGCCGTAGTTACTCAGATCCATGATGGCTTCCGCGCCGAATTTCAGCGCCATATCGACCTTCTGCATCTCCACATCATAATTTTTGCAGTCGCCCGAAATGCCGAGATTGACGTTTATCTTCGTGCGAAGTCCCGCGCCTATGCCCTCGGCGGAGAGCGACTTGTGATTTATATTGCAGGGTATCGCGACCTCGCCGCAGGCTACCGATAGGCGCAGCTTTTCCGGCTCGATGTATTCCTTGTTTGCCACAAGCTCCATTTCGGGCGTGATAATGCCCTTCTTTGCGGCTTCCATTTGTGTCTTGTAATCTCTCATTGTTATGTAACTTCCTCTCAAGCGGATTTATTCTGCGCAGTCACGCGCAAAACGACTGTTTAAATCAAAAGCGTGATTCATCGGACCGCTGCCCTTGCCCAGATCCAGCATTGCCGCAAGCGCACCCGAGATGTATTCCTTCGCGCGCTCGACCGACTCGGTCAGGTCAAAGCCTTTGGCGAGATTTGCGGCGATAGCACTCGACAGCGTACAGCCCGTGCCGTGGGTATTGGGATTATCCACGCGTTTGCCGTTGAACCAGCGGCATGCTCCGTCCTGATACAGCAGGTCGTTGGCATCGTTCAGACTGTGACCGCCCTTGCAAAGCACTGCACAACCGTATTCTTCGCCGATTTTCTTCGCCGCTGTGATCATATCCTCTTCACAGCGTATCGGCATTTCGGCAAGAACCTCGGCTTCGGGAATATTGGGTGTGATGACCGCCGCAATGGGCAATAATTCACTTTTGAGGGCGGCTATAGCGTCTTCATTGATGAGTCTTGCGCCGCTGGTCGCCACCATAACGGGGTCGATCACGATATTTGCGGCATTATAAAATCTCAGCCGCTCGGCTATCGTCCTAATCAGTGCGGTGGAGGAAACCATGCCGATTTTAACGGCATCGGGACGGATGTCCTCAAACACTGCGTTGATCTGCTGCTCCAAAAACTGCGGAGTTACCTCCGATATTGCTGACACGCCGGTCGTGTTTTGCGCGGTAAGCGCCGTTATCGCACTCATCGCGTACACACCATTCACAGTCATCGTTTTAATATCTGCTTGAATGCCGGCGCCTCCGCAGGAATCACTGCCTGCGATTGATAATGCTGTTCTCATTTTTTCTGCTCCTTTGTGTTGTATTAGCATTATTTTTATACGGAGAATATTTCACTCTCCGCAGCGACAGAAGGTGGTGCCCCCGATCTGCCGCCGGATATAACAAAATTATTTGTGCTATACCACTTAATTAATCTTGCTGTTAACGACCTCTGACGCTTTCTTTTTCAGCTTCTCGGTCGCCGATTTAATGTCATCTGCGGCAAATATTGCCGACACTGCGGCGATACCGCTCATGCCGCCGCCCGCTATTTCGGAGACATTTTCAAGGCTTATCCCGCCTATCGCAACCGCCGGTATCGACACTGAGGTGCATATCTCCCTGAGCTGTGCGGCAGTTATGCGGATTGCGTTCTTCTTGGTCGGCGACGGAAACACCGCCCCCACTCCCAGATAATCCGCACTGTCGGCTTCCGCCTTCTGCGCCTGCTCAACGGTTTTGGCGGTCGCGCCTATGATAAGATCACTGCCGACCCTCCTGCGTATCTCGGCAACGGGCGCGTCCTCGATTCCGACATGAACGCCGTCTGCACCGCTTTTCAGCGCCACATCAACATTGTCGTTGATGATAAGCGGGACGTTGTATCTGTGGCAAAGTGCCTTGATTTCCACGGCTTCCCTGACGAAGCTAGTCTCATCGAGATTTTTTTCGCGAAGCTGAACGATGGTCACACCGCCCTTCAACGCGTCCTCTATCTGCTCATACAAGGTCTGTCTGCCGATCCATGCGCGGTCTGTCACTGCATACAGCAATAGATCCTCACGGTTTAATCTCATTTGTCTCGCCCTCCTTTTCAAAATTCCTCATATAATCCACTGCGTTCCCGCAGCGCATCAGTCCGCTCATAATGCAGGCTCCCGCCGCTCCTGCACTTCTCACGGCGGCAATATTTTTCCCGTCTATCCCACCGATAGCATAAACCGGGATCGACACGCTCCTGCAGACGCTTTGCAAAAAATCAATGCCGCGCGGTGGAACGCCTTTCTTGCAGTCGGTGGCAAAGACGTGCCCCGCCGTAATATAAGTACAGCCGAGCTGCTCAGCCTCCAGCGCGTCGCTCACCGAATGACATGACGCGCCGAGCACCGCGAATTTTTCCTTTTGTCCCTCACTCATATCTCGAAGAATATGCAGTGGCAGGTGTATCTTATCGCAATTCAACTCTATCGCGGCATTCACAAAGCTGTGCAAAATGCAGGGAACTCCGTTTCTTTCGCATATTTCCATTACCTTGGCGGCGAGAGTTTTGTATTCGGCTTCGGGCAGGTCTTTTTCGCGCAGGATGATTCCTGCAGGAGACGCCTGGGCGATCTCGTCGATTTTTTCGAGAAAATCCCCCTCGCACAGCGCGCGGTTTGTTACGCATAAAATATCAGACATAGAGGTAATCGTTCAGCACGGGCTGAAGTCCCTCGTCCGCAATGTCCTGATACATCTTGTCGAAGCTTCGGCTGTCGTTTATCTCAAACTGCTCGTCGCCTTCGGCACCGTCCGACTCCTTTCCCGTGTATTTGCTCTCATGGTCGCCGATGCCTGTTGAAACGCCCGCCGATACCTTGGTTGCGGCGATTTTCACTATGCCGTTTCTGAATTCCGCGCTCTCGCGGGACGATACAGTGATGCCCACAAACGGCAGAAAAATGCGGTAGGCGCAGATTATCTGGCAGAGCTGTTTCTCCCCCACATCCAGCGGATTTATCTTGTCGTTATTGATGATGGGCCGCAGGCGCGGGCAGGACAGCGACATCTCGGCGTGAGGGTATTTTCTTTGCAGGTAATACACATGCAGTGCGCTCGCCAATGCGTCCTTGCGGAAGTCGGAGAGCCCGAGCAGTGCGGAAAATGCCACTCCGCGCATTCCGCCGCGCAAGGCTCTCTCCTGCGCGTCAAATCGGTAGGGCCAGACGCGCTTGTGCCCAAGCAGATGCAGTGTTTCGTATTTTTCAGTGTCGTAAGTCTCCTGAAATACCGTCACATAATCCGCACCGCAATCGTGAAGATGGCGGTATTCGTCAGTGTTGACGGGGTAAATTTCCAACCCGACCATTCGGAAATACTTGCGCGCCAGCCTGCACGCCTCGCCTATGTATTTAACGTCGCTCTGCGCACGGCTCTCGCCCGTCAATATCAAAATTTCCTCCATGCCCGAGTCGGCGATCACCTGCATTTCGTGCTCTATCTGCTCCATTGACAGCTTCATACGGTTGATGTGATTGTAGCAGTTGAAGCCGCAATAGACGCAGTAATTTTCGCAGTAATTGGCGATATACAGCGGGGTGAAAATATACACCGTGTTGCCGAAGTGCCTGCTTGTCTCAAGTCTCGCCCTCTGCGCCATTTGTTCGAGAAACGGTTCCGCCGCAGGTGAGAGCAGTGCCTTGAAGTCCTCCACTGAGCAGGTTTCGTGCTCCAGCGCGGCTTTCACATCTCTTGCGGTGTATTTTGAATAATCGTAGGATTCCATCTGCGACATCACATTTGTGCAGACATCCGACTCGATCTGCTCCATTCCGGGCAGGTATTCCATGTGACTTTTTCGAGCAGACGGGTCGGTTTCAAGCCTGTGCTTTTTTGCGAGCGCTTCGGGAGAAAGGTGCTCTGAGTCAACAAAAAATTGATTTTCCATTATCAATGCCCCCTCAGTCACGCAGGAAGCCTGTCAGCGGGTCGGATGCCGACGCGCCGCGAGTGAGCACTCGTCCCAATCCCGAAAGATACGCCTTGCGCCCCGCCTCTATCGCCTGACGGAATGCAGCCGCCATCATCGGCAGGTCGCCTGCGGTCGCCAATGCTGTGTTCGCCATGACAGCCGCCGCACCCATTTCCATAGCCTCGCATGCCTGCGAGGGTCTGCCGATACCCGCGTCAACTATTATGGGCAGGTCGATCTCGTCGATGAGTATTTGAATAAATTCCTTGGTGGCAAGTCCTTTGTTAGAACCTATCGGAGAGGCAAGCGGCATTACCGTCGCCGCACCTGCATTCACAAGGTCGCGGGCGACGTTCAAATCGGGGTACATATACGGCATGACCACGAAGCCTTCCTTAGCGAGTATCTCGGTCGCGCGGATCGTCTCCTGATTGTCGGGCAGCAGATATTTCGAGTCGCGCATGATCTCGACCTTGACAAAATCGCCGCAGCCGAGTTCTCTGGCAAGCCGAGCGATGCGCACGGCTTCTTCGGCAGTTCTCGCGCCCGAGGTGTTGGGCAGCAGTGTCACGCCCTTGGGAATGTAGTCTAGGATGTTCTCGTGTTCCTTAGTGTTGGCGCGGCGGACGGCGAGGGTGATTATCTCAGCACCCGCATCCTTCACCGCCGCTTCGATGAGACTGAGGGAGTATTTCCCCGAGCCTAGAATGAATCTCGAATTAAATTCGTGCCCTCCGATAATGAGCTTATCGTTTGTCTGCATGACAATTCCTTCTTTCTTTTTGTGTTCTTTATGCGTCAAATTCTTCTGCTAAAATACGCAATACCATGTGCGCCTGATGTGCGGCGCAGAGCATCACGCGGGATGATACCAATCCGATACCGTCGGCAACATCGCTGACCTCATCACCGCACAGGTAAAATTTCTTGGTCACTTGCCGGGTCTTAATACTGTTGGCCGAGGAAATTCCCGCCATACCCGAGGCGGCGACAAGATATTTTTCGGGCATTCTTTCCAACACGCCGTTGACCAGCATCGCCTTCGCTTCGGCATTGTCAAAGGCCTCGCAGATAATATCCGCGCCGCCGAGCAGCTCAGGCAGATTTTCCTCATTCACCCGCACGGTATGCGTGAGCAATTCCGTGTAGGGCGCGATAGCCCTCAGATTTTCGGACAGTGCGGCGGTTTTATACATGCCCACCTGCGCGGCGGCGTACTGCTGGCGGTGGAGGTTGGATATATCCACCCTGTCAAAGTCGAGCAGTATCAGTCTGCCCACGCCCGCGCGAGCAAGCGAAACTGCAATATTCGAGCCTAGCCCGCCAAGTCCGCATATCGCGACACAGGCGCGGCTGAATTTTTCTTGCAGTTCCTTTCCGTGGCGCTTTTCGAGTGCCGCGGTCATTTCCTCTTTGGACGGAATTCTGTCTGACAAATCAACCGCCTCCCACAAAGCTTACTACTTCGATAACATCGCCGTCTTCGAGCACAGTCGCGCCGTATTGAGCCTTCGGCACTATCTCTCCGTTGCGCTCAACCGCGATACGATTTGGCTGATAATCGGTGGATGCCAGATACTCCGCGAGCGTCTTTCCCGCCGCGTCAACGTCTGCTCCGTTAATTTTCAACATGCTGCTGCCTCCTTATAAAAACAAAAACGGGAAGCCGCCAACAAGGCAACTTCCCGTAATAAAATACTTGCATTCTCAGTCGTCCCTACGTTGGCATTATCCAAATCAGGTTAATGGGTCGAAGGTCATACCTTCCTCTCAGCCTGTAATACAAGCTCCCCGCTGTTTAATTTTTTCAAGGCAATTATACACCATTATGCCGTAAAATGCAATACTTTTTATTTTTTTATAATTATCCCTCTGCCCAATAAAAATTTTCTTTTCCCGCGCCGAGTTCAAAATGATATTTCACTATGCCGAGGTCC